>DAOUSM010000178.1 GCA_030627225.1 Candidatus Bathyarchaeota archaeon
AATCGCTTCAGCAGTTGGCGGAATGGAAATAGAAGAAATAGCTGTAGAAGCCCCGGAAAAAGTCATAAAATTTTTGATAAATCCACAATGGGGTTTCCGCTCCTTCCACGCCCGTCAAATCGCAAGAAAGATGGGGTATGCAGGCAGACAACTCTCTTCACTGGGAAAAATTTTTGAAAACTTGTATCGCGCTGGCATGGATTACGATGCAGAATTAATTGAGATGAATCCTTTAGCAGAAACTTTTGACGGAAAATTCGTTGCAGCAGACGCACGTATAATAATAGACGACAACGCGCTATTCCGCCATCAAGAATACAGAAAAAGGCTCTTAGAAGGTGAACTCACACCGCAAGAACTAGAAGCCATAAAAAACGATTTAGCCTATGTCAAACTGGATGGAAACATAGGTGTCATAGGAAACGGAGCAGGTCTCGTGATGGCAACATTAGACACAATTCAGTATTACGGCGGAAAACCCGCAAACTTCCTAGATGTCGGTGGCGGTGCATCATCAGAAAAAATAGCTGCAGCCCTTAAAATCGTACTTTCAGACCCGAATATCAAAGCACTCTTCATAAACATTTTAGGTGGAATCACCCGCTGCGACGAAGTTGCACGAGGAATCTTAGAAGCAAAGGAAAAAGCTGGAATAACAAAACCAATGGTTATTAGACTTGTAGGCACAAACGAGGAAGAAGGAAAACGGATACTAACAGAAGCTGGAATACATGTGCTGGAAAGCATGGAAGAAGCTGCAAAAAAAGTCATTGAAATATCCAAATAGAGAGGAGGAAAACAGCTTGGGCATAATAGTTGACAAAAACACGCGTGTAATCGTTCAGGGCATAACTGGAACCCAAGGAAGCTTCCACACAAAGCTTATGCTGGAATACGGAACAAAAATTGTTGCAGGCGTAACCCCTGGAAAAGGCGGAACCCAAATCCACGGCATTCCAGTATACGACACAGTTGAGGAAGCCCTAGAAAAACATCCAGCAAACGCTTCAATAATTTTTGTCCCAGCCCCATTCGCCGCAGACGCAGTCCTGGAAGCCCTAGAAAACGGAATAAAAATAATAGTGGTAATAACAGAACACATTCCAATAAAAGACGCAGTCAACGTGATGACATACGCTAAACAAATCAACGCAACAATAATAGGACCAAACACACCGGGCATAATAACCCCCGGAAAATGCAAACTTGGAATAATGCCAGCCCACATCTTTAAACCAGGCAGCATAGGTATGGCTTCAAGAAGTGGAACACTCACATATGAAATAGCAGCAGGCCTAACCAGAAACGGACTGGGACAATCAACATGCCTCGGCTTAGGAGGAGACCCAATAACGGGTCTAAACTACATAGACGCGCTAAAAATGTTTGAAAAGGACCCACAGACGAAAGCCATTGTTGTGATAGGGGAGATCGGCGGCAACCTCGAAGAATTAGCAGCACAGTACATCGCAAAGGAGAAGTATCCAAAGCCGGTTGTTGCTTTCGTAGCTGGACGTTCCGCTCCATCTGGAAAGCGTATGGGACATGCGGGTGCAATAGTAATGGGCAAAGCTGGAACAGCTGAAAGCAAGATTGAAACTTTCAAAAATGCTGGCGTAAAGGTAGCTGAAAAACCAAGCGACGTAGCAGAATTGTTGACAAGACTTGTTAACGTCTAAAAAGCGAAATTTTTCTAACACCCCATAACAAAAAGTATATTTAATAGCGTATTATCTGAGTTTCAGCCACGAAAGAGAGGTTAAAACAAATGCCAGTCATGGACCCTATTAAGAAAGCTATCGCCCAAAAGCATAGACTCTACATGAAAATCTGCCGAAAATGCGGCGCGAGAAATGCTGCAAGCGCCGTTAAATGCAGAAAATGCCGAAGCAAGAATTTACGCTGGAAGAAAAGAGAACTTGTAAAGTAGTTTTCCAGCATTTAAATCTTTTAAAGAATTCTTCAGCCAAATCGGCTTGTTATCGGATGCGAAAGTTACATATATCAAAAGGTATAATTATCTTAAAATCGCTGATTATTGAGGTGTAACTGATGCCCTGCAAGAGCAAGAAGAAAACAACAAAAAAGAAAATGACAAAGAAAAAGACAACAAAGAGAAAGACAAAGAAGTGAAATCACGCTAACATGTCCTCTCAACCCTCTTTCCCTTTTTCTCTCCGAAAAACAACTAACATTATTTCTTTTTTATCAAAGAATTTTCAACAGAGTTTCAATGTTAAAAACAGTGTTTGCACAACCATTCTTTATTAGAGGAACCGCTTGACCAGCCATCTCCATACTTTTCAATATTTTCCCACTTAACCTTATCTCTTCACCACAGGCAACCCCAACAACACCTTCATATTTTTCAGCATTCAAAATCTTTGAAACACAAGAACCCCCAGGCAAAACGTAAACATCATAGCCTTTTTTCTCAGCAAAGGACACCGCTTTATTAATTAAACAGTCTGGAGAGCAATGCGCACAAATATAAGATGGAACATTCGGGTCAAAGACCGCCTCACAACGATTATCCATGTATTTTCTAGAACAATGCGGTAGAAAAAGCGCTCTCTTTCTTGTTTGTGTGAACTTTTCTCTTTCCAAAAGATTTCTCGCTTGCACATCTATGAGGTCTTGAAGAAGAAGCACAGCATCAGATAAGTTAAGGCCTGTTGCCTCTTGAATTTTAAATTTCTTTATAATTTCGTGCGCGGTTCTACCAACTTTTTTATGCATACCCCTTTGAT
>DAOUSM010000172.1 GCA_030627225.1 Candidatus Bathyarchaeota archaeon
CCCTTTAGAACAACGAATGCACATGCGGTCTCACCCCTTAATGGGTCTGGGCGTCCGACAACAGCGGCTTCAGCCACGCTTGGATGTTGAAGTAGGGCGCTTTCAATTTCAATTGTGCCAATTCTGTGGGCTGAAATCTTGATGACTTCGTCAACTCGGCCTAAGAACCAGATGTAGCCGTCTTCATCTTTCATTGCGGCGTCGCCGGTATAGTAAACGCCTGGAATTCGGTTCCAGTAACTTTGCACGTAGCGTTCATGGTCCCGCCAAAGGGTCGGTGTTAAACCTGGAAAGGGCCGTTTACAGACGAATGTTCCTTCAACGCCGACTGGAACAGGTTTTCCTTCTTCATCAACTATTTCCGCGTCGATTCCCGGCAGCGGGATGGTTGCGGAGCCAGGCTTTATTGGTAATAATACTATGCCATACGGGTTGCCAACCATAGGTCCGCTGCTTTCAGTCTGCCACATGTGGTCGATAACGGGGATTCTGTCTTCGAAAACCTTCTTCTGGAGCCATTCCCAAGCTGGCGGATTCAAGACCTCTCCTGCACAAGCAACAAGCTTAACAGAGCTTAAATCATGTTTTTTAGGCCATTCATCACCATATCTCATTAAGGCTCGGGCTCCGGTTGGTGATATCCAAAACTTTGTTACATTGTTTTTCTCGATTATATGCCACCAAATGTCTGGGGATGGATGGTCAGGGGTTCCCTCGTACATTATTGTTGAGCAGCCAAAGAGTAGAGGTGCGTAAATAACGTAGCTGTGGCCTACTATCCAGCCGATGTCTGAGGTTGACCACCAGACATCTGTTTCATGCATGTCATAAACCCATTTGCCCATGGCGTAAATGTAAACTTGATAGCTTCCATGAGGTTGAACTGTGCCTTTAGGCTTGGCCATGGTTCCGGAAGTGTATAGGATATATGCTGGTTCGTCTGCCCGCATCTTTTCAACTTCGGCGTTTATCCCTTTGCCCTTTTCTATGGCTTCCTCCCATAGTATGTCTCTTCCAGGCATTATTGGCAGGTTCTTTTCGCTTCTTTTCAAGACGATGACTTTTTCCACGATTTTTCCGCTTATTTTGAGAGCTTCATCCACAACACCCTTAAGGTTAACAATTTTGCCGCGTCTGTAACTAACATCCGTTGTGACAACAATTTTTGATTCTGCGTCTGCTATTCTGTCGGCTAAGGCTCCGTAGCCGAACCCTCCAAAAACAACTGAGTGGATTGCTCCAATTCTCGTGGTAGCTAACATTGCCACAGCGGCTTCTGGAATCATTGGCATGTAAATTGTCACTCTGTCGCCTTTGTTAACTCCTAGAGCCTTCAAGGCAGCGGCGAACCGTTTAACTTCGTATAAAAGCTGGTTGTAGGTTAAGACGCGGGTTGGTACGCCTTCACCGTTCTCCCATATTATAGCAGCGTGGTTGCCCCTTCCCTTTTTAACGTTGCCTTCTAAACAGTTGTAGGATAGGTTTGTTACTCCACCTTTAAACCATGTGAAGTTTGGATAATTCCATTCGAAGACCTTGTCCCAACGTTTAAACCAGTGTAGTTCCTCGGCGATTTCGCCCCAGAAACCTTCAGGGTCTTCTAAAGCCCTTTTAAGCATCCATTTCAATTGTGGCGGATACTCAATTCTGGATGCTTTGGGTGCTGTTTCTCCGGCGGCTGACACATCTAACACCTTATAGTTTTCTCGCTATTTCTCGCATTCGTCAATAAATATTTTGATCTTAAAAGTTGGTGAATCAAACAACGGATTGAAGCTATTTCCTTCTATCAATTATGTCTAAGGCTTCGGGTCCTGTGCCTATGAGCACAACGGGGATGCCCACTTGTTTTTCAATTTTGTTTATGAATTGTTTTGCATCTCCAGGAAGTTCATCATAGGTTTTTGCGCCCTTGCATTGTGGATATAAAATGTCAAGTTTTGTTACTGCTGCTTGAGTTGCGGAGTTAATCATCACAGCTTTTTTAGCCAGTTCAAAATTGAAGGGGGCGGAACGTCTCTCACGGCCTGTCGCAGAGATTTCAAACCATCCACGTTTTATGGTCTCTTCCCTTGACAATTCTCCAGGTAAAGGTCCACCGCCCACTCGGGTCATGAATGCCTTAAACACTGTCAAGACATTGTCGACCTTTGTTGGGCCTACGCCTGCTTCTGAGCATATTGCTGAGGCACTTGTGTCTCTGCTAGTCACGTATGGGTATGTTCCATGGAAAAGTGAAAGCATCAAGCCTTGTACTCCCTCTAATAAAACTTTTTTGCCGTTGTCTATTGCGTTGTTGACTTCTTTTGCTACGTCCGTTAGGTATGGCTGTAGTTCTGGAATATCTTTTGCGAGTTTTGCTGTTCTGCTTGCGCGCTCTTCAATTGCTGGGCCTACACCCCATCCGGTTGTGCCTATACCCTTTAGGTGTGCCTTTGTTTTGTCTTGGATGGAATGTTTCTCCTCTATTATCGATGCTTGATGGTCTATGCCTATTCGGTTTTTCACGTTTGTTGCCTCGACTTCTTTGAGAAATTGTGCAATGTGAATGTTTGCTCCGGCACCGATTAGCAAGCGGCATTTTTCATTTACGAAGGCTGCTGGAACCATGTGCAATGAATAATGTTTACCTTGATACCAAACCGTATGTGCTGCGTTAACTGAGCCTGTTCTCACGGAAACGTCAAGCTGGTCTTTTAGGGCTAGGTATGAAATTATTTTTCCTTTTCCTTCGTCTCCCCAAAAAGCTCCAGTAAGAACTGTGCAGGGCATTTTTTCACCGTAAACAGAATTTGTCGGGAATTATTTAAGATTGTTTGC
>DAOUSM010000134.1 GCA_030627225.1 Candidatus Bathyarchaeota archaeon
CAGATGTTCCTTCTTTTAGACTTTGAGCGCTAATACTTTGCCCTTTTTCAATGATCAAATTATTGCGCAATACACCTAACTCTGAGCCGTATCCAGAACCATAAGCGAATAGCCCGCCCCAAAGAGCACCAAAAACTGCAGCGAATACTAAGCTTAGAATTATTTCCTCCCTTCTGCTTAGATCAATTCTCACATTGTTCACCATTTGAAATAACTTAGCTGAATAATAGTTACCTTTAGGGTCTATAAAACTTGTTCATGCCTAGAGCTCCGAGTATGTTGGTTTAGCGCTTGTTGATTAAAAGTTGCTCATAAATCGCCCAAATCTTGCTTAAAAGTGGACCGGGGGGGATTTGAACCCCCGACCTCCTGAGTGCAAGTCAGGCGTTCATACCAAACTGAACTACCGGCCCACATTTTTCTGAATTGCTTTCACATATCAGCAATATTTAGGTTTTGGATTTCAAGGCAGATTAACATTTTAAAGCGTTTCCACTTGGATATAAAAATATAGAAAATTTTGGTTTCGAATAAAAGATGTTAATTTAACTTAAAATCTTCTTCTCTGGTTTCTTCTTTTTGCCCAGCATTCTCGGCAGTAAACAGGCCTACTCGGGTCAGGTTTAAACGGAACTTCACATTCCTTCCCGCAATCAGCACAAACTGCCTTATGCATCTCTCTCTCAGACATCTACTATTTCATCTCCTTACATTTCATGTGCAAAACTGCTTCTTGCACAACGCAGCTATTCCATAGAAGTCTCTTATAAACTTACCCTTAACACCACGCGAAACTATACATTTCCACCTAAAGTCCACTTTAAAAACTTTTACTTATCTCTTCAATTAATAAAATGAAAAGATATGTCAGCAACTCAGTCGAGAAGATTCGTTGTTCAACGTCACCAAGCAACGCATCTACATTATGATTTTAGACTTGAAATGAATGGGGTTCTAAAGAGTTGGGCTGTGCCTAAACAGCCGCCAATAGTACCAGGGGTTAAGAGGCTTGCCGTTGAAGTAGAGGATCACCCGCTTAGCTATATAGATTTTGAGGGAATAATACCTGAAGGGATGTACGGTGCTGGAAAGGTTGAGCTATGGGATAAAGGCACATACACAGTAAAACACAGAAGCAAAAACAAAATTGAGTTCACGCTACATGGAGAAAAACTAACCGGAGACTACGCGTTAATAAGGTTCAAAGGAGACAGAAACTGGCTTTTATTCAAAAAGAAAAAGAGCTAGCAAAAACGCTTTAGAGCTATAAGCCATTTGTAAATTAACTCTAAAAAAGGATGTAAACAGAAGTGGATACGTCGCAGCAGCCTATCCAAAAAGGCATTTTTTTAAATCTAAGCCTATTCCAGTTTCTATCCTTTGTCCGAAGAGGCGTGTTTTATACTTTTATGATAAACTACCTTTTCGACCTAATGCAAACTGTAACTTTTACAACGTTGCTTGGTACATTTAACATGATTGCTTCTGCACTAGGTCAAAACTTACTGTGGGGAAGGATATCAGACCGTTATAGGCTTAGAGCAAAACTGATAATCGCGGGAGAATCTATAGCTGCAATAACATACTTCGTTGTCTTCCTAATTCACAAATCTTTGCTAGATATGCAAGCAAACTTTACAGCTGGATTATCGCTAATTGTTGGGCTTTCATTTCTCGAATTCTTCTGGTCTATGTCAGATGTTGGATGGGCTGCGCTCTTGACAGACGTAACAACAAGTAAGACACGTGGAGGAATCGTTGGCACCCTTAACTTCATCGCCTCACTGGGCAGAATGATCGGAATAGTTTTCGCTGGTTTTCTCTACAACAATGGAGAAGGCTTCCGCCAAGGAACAATATTCTACATAGTCATAGCAATGTTATTTGCAAGCGCAACAATAATGTGGATAACTTCTGGGTCCATAAAAACATCAAAGGCAAAAACAGAAAACACAACCATAAGAAATGCTGTGGAAAAAATCTACAAATGGTTTCTCATATCGCTGATTATAATAGTGATTGGAGCGGCATGCATAAGCCAAGTTTTCCTCATTTTCATTAACCTTTCAGAAGGATTAGACGTAAGTGATCCTGAACAGAGCTTCATATTAACTGCTTGGACTTTGGGTGGAATGTTGACAAGCCTATTGTCCGGATGGCTTGCAGACAGAATTGGGAGAGTTAAAGTTCTTTTTATGGGATTAAGCTTAGCAGTCGTAACACCTTCCTTGTACGGTTCAACCCTTAACGTCTTAACCACGGCTCTAATTTACGGATTAAACGGAGTAGCTTTTTGGACGATGCAAACAGTGGGATTCACCTTTGCCGGAGACATAATACCTGAAGATAGAAGGAGTCGACTGTTTAGCAGATATAACACAGTGATGGCTTTAAGCTGGGGTCCAGCAGGGCTGCTCGTAGGTGGACCGCTCGCTGATATCCAAACCCAACGTTTTAGGCTACCTCGTTACACGGCTTATGTAAACACTTTCTACGCATCTTCAATTATGGTAGCGTTGGGCACAATGTTATTCGCCGTAAAAGTTGCAAAGCCTAAAGTGAAGACCGCTTAAATCTTAAAAACAAGTTCTCACTAAAATTGCCCTTGGGTTTTCACCATGCTTGAATTCAAAACAGTTAAAATTGAAATGCCAGAAGACTGCAATGTGATTTTGGGTATGGCACATTTCATAAAAACAGTCGAAGATCTCTACGAGGCTTTAGTTAATGCTGTTCCGAACATAAAGTTTGGGATAGGTTTCTGCGAAAGTTCCGGTCCATGCCTAATAAGGCATGAAGGAAACGATGAAGAATTAAGACAATTAGCAGCGGAAAAAGCCTTTGAAATCGCATGCGGACACAGCTTTATAATTTTCATAAAAAATGCGTACCCGGTAAATGTTCTAGATAAGATTAAAAGTGTACCGGAAGTTTGCACGGTTTACGCCGCAACTGCAAATCCAATAGAGGTTATTATAGCGGAAACGGAACGAGGCAGAGGAATAGTCGGCGTAATTGATGGATTGAGGAGTAAAGGCATAGAAACTGAAGAAGACATTAAAGCAAGAAAGGAGTTTCTGCGGAAAATAGGCTACAAGCTTGGTTAAGCTGACGCTTATATCGACACCAAGTCTGTTTATTGAATCTTGCAGTTGCTGGCTTGAAAAATTTCTGGGCAGCTCTTAGTTTTCTTTTTCAAGCTTGTGGCTTACATTCTTGTTCACATAGCGGATTTTCAAGAGTGTAATTATTAGCGTTACTAAAAATGGCTGCAAGGCGGATTGCCTTGTTTGTCACGTTGCCCCGAAGTATTATCGACTTACGAACCGCAATAAAGCTGAGTTTAGGTTTTATGTTTTACCCATGTGCCATTAATTTTTGCTGTAGTTCAAAAGGAATTTTTTCTTTCATTCTTTCGGCAGCATAGGCAACTAGCTGTTTAAA
>DAOUSM010000017.1 GCA_030627225.1 Candidatus Bathyarchaeota archaeon
ATTGTTTTCTCCAGCCTACGAAAGTTCTGCGCTCCATACACAACAATGTCTATATCTGAGTTGGATGTGTGCATATTCAAGGCAATGGAACCGTGTACACCGAAATCTTCTAGAGTAATGGCTGACTCGCTGGACAGCAAACCGATAAGCTCTAACATCATCTTCTGCAAGCTATCCTTCCTTTTGATTTTTGTTAACGAACGCAAGCATTCCCTTGGGACATAAACCTTTTTAATGGAATTCAGCGGTGTGTTAATCACTTCCTTTTCTCTGAATGGACAAAAGTAAACATAAGTTGGGAAATTATTTCGAAAAGTCTCAAGGAACATTTGGTAATTTCGCGCTGTGTAGAGTTTTTCAGCTCGGAAAAGCTTCAATTTCCCATACTTCCATGTCTTTCCTAAAAAACGAACATGGAAAAGCTTCTTGAATTTGGAGGGAATATATTTTAGGAAGGAGAATACTCGTCCGCTTGGATGTTCATATCCGAAAACGTTGAATATAAAGCCCTCTTTAGTTACGAATGCGTCACCATCGGTTGGAACCCAATTTTTCGGAACCGTCTAAAACACCCTGATTAAAATTAGTTGAAACATTAAAAAGTATAATGCTTGGAGCCAGCCGTAACTTTTAAAATAAGTTAGGATAGACACTTTAAAGTGAGTAAAATTGAAAGTGGACTTACATCCGTATGTAGTGTTCCTTCCAGCAGAACAGAAAAGTAAAATATTAAGTGCGATCTTCGGTTCAAAGGCAGCTGTTGATATTTTAAAATTTTCACTGAACCAAGGTGTCTCCAATAAAATCTATCAAAAAGACCTTGTTAGAGAACTCGCTTATTCAAACAAGACAATTATTGAAAATTTAAAGTCGTTAACCAAGCTTGGAGTTTTGAGAGAGGATATGGAAAAGATTGAAAAAAGGGGACGCATCGTATGGGTTAAAGCTTATCAGCTCTCAGATGTAGGTAAGTGGTTTGCTTTGTTACTTGCTGAAGAAAAGGACTTATCTCGAAGAGAGAAAGCGGAAATACTACAAAATGTTTTTAAAGCATACATAAAATGGGTGAAAGATCTTTCAGAAAAACTGCATGTAAACAAAAAAACGTTAGAAAAAATCTTCATGGAAGAAATGAAATAAGCGGAGGGCAAAATGTTGAAAATGACAGTTATTGCGGTTGTTGGAAGCAAAAGTTCTGGGAAAACAACAACGGTAGAGGTCTTAATAAGAGAACTGACGAAAAGGGGATACAAAGTTGCGGTAGCAAAGCATATCCCTGAACAAGACTTCACAATAGACAGAAAAGGGAAAGACACTTGGAGATTCGCTCAGTTTGGAGCCAAAACAATTGTTAGTGTGGCATCTGGAGAAATAGCCACCATAGAAAAAGTTGATGTATCAAGTTTTTCGCTTGAAGAAATCTTGCAAAAATGCAGGGGAAACGATTTAGTTTTCCTAGAGGGTTTTAGAAAGCTTGTGGGTAAAAACCGGGATATACCTAAGATTGTGGCTGCGAAATCTGCCAAAGAGGCTTTGGAGGCTTCCAAATTTTTTGTGCCTATACTGGCTTTCACCGGACCTTACTCAACGGAAACTCTAAATTTGAATGTTCCACACATAGATGTGCTCAGGAATCCGGAAAAAATTGCGGATATGGTGGAGAAAATTGTCAGAAAAAGATTATGGAAAGCTGATAGTCAACATTGATGGGAAAAATCTGGCTTTGACCCCCTTCGTTCAGAGAATAATAAGAAAAGCGGTTTTGGCTATGCTCTCAACTTTAAGAAACACTGAAGTTCAAGGCGATGAAACTGTTGAGATAAACGTTAAGAGAGCCGCCGCATGATTCTCTTTGAGTTGACTGTGGGGTTTGGAGATTTTGTCTGGGGGAGAAGGGAGAAAGGAGAGCTCTTCAAAAGTTGAAGATGGAATTCTCCAAACCTTTCCACCTTTCTGGCGGCTCTTTTAAAGACTTTATGTTTCACCTCTTTTTTATAGAGCTTTAAAGGCTTCAAACCATCTGTTGTATAAGGCTAGCATGTCGAGGGAAACACTTGGTTTTCTTTCTTCAAGTATTTGTCTAAAGTCGTTCATCCTCAACAGTCTCGGCTTAGCTAACTTGTTAGCGGCTTGCCCAGACTCGAAGAATTCGCCTATGACCTTCAAATGCACCGATTGGCACACATCCCTTATGTCGCTTCCAGAAAATCCTTCCGACAGCCTGGCTAACTCATGCAAGTCAACGTCTTGAGCAAGCTGCAAATTGCTTGTGTAAAGTTTGAACATCATTAAACGGGCGTGGTGATCTGGGAGCGGCACCAAAATTCTTTTTTGAAATCTTCTTATGAAGGGCCAGTCTAAGTCCCACGGCTTGTTTGTTGCTCCAATAACGTAAACGTGAAGACTTTTGCCCTTATCTATAATGCCGTCCGTCTCTTTCAAGAATTGGTTTCTAACACGGACTTCGCCGCCAACCTCGCTTGAGTGTTTTCCCATGAGAGAGTCTAACTCGTCGATAAAAACTATGGCTGGTCTTCCTTCTAATGCTGATTTCCTAGCTGAACCGAAAAGTTTAGCAACATTTTTTTCAGCTTCACCCAACCATTTAGACATTATTGAGGCGGCGTCAACCGAAATAAAAGTCGCATCTATTTCTGTGGCCACCGCTGCAGCCAACAGTGTTTTTCCACAGCCTGGCGGTCCAAATAGGAGAATTCCCCTAGGCCATCCCAACGGGAATAGGTCTGGTCTCTGAACGGGATAGACTATTGCTTCTTTTACTGCTCTTTTGGCGTGTTCAAGTCCGACAACTTCCTCCCATTTCACGTTCGGCTTTTCCTTTACTATGAGTTCCTCATAGCTTGCCTTTACGCCTTCCATAGTTTTTGCACCTTCAGCTGTTTCTTTGGTTTCTGCTCGCGGTTCAATGGGCGCTGATGCACCCTGCAACGCCTTTATTCTTTCTTGGTAAGCTATTGCCCTTTGTATGTAGACTTTGTTTAGGCTGTATTCCGGATATAAATGAACAAGTTTCAGGAGGCTTTCTATGGCTCTTTGATACATCGTTATAGCCATACCTCTCGAGCCCTGCTTGTCTAAGCGGACAGCTTCTAAAGCATAATTGGTTGCGGATTTTTCCAGTTCTTGTGAAGCATTCATAACCTTTCACCTAGCCTTAGTTTCAATTATTATCTTACCCTTAGCTCCCAAGTTCTGAAGCGCTTTTTCAATTTCATCATACGAAGCATCCAATTCAAGGGAGCATTGCATCAAATCAACTTCACCCTTAGTTTTCTTAACATACTCCAAGAGGACATCTTCAAGTGGGGGCTTTTCAACTTTTAACGAAACTTCTTGAATTTCTGCTTTTTTATAAGAAAAGAGGTTTTGAGAAGAGATGTCTTCTGCTTCAGCGGTTTCTTGACCAACAGTTTGCGAACAAGCAGTCGCTAACGCAACCATTTGTCTGAGAGGAGCTTGTTCTGGTTCTGGAGTTTCTATGGTAGCGGCGGGCGGTTCTGGGAGCTTTTCAGTTATTTTCTGTTCTAGGAAGCTAGAGACTTCTTTCAGTATTTCTTCTCCGCCTTGTGTTATTCTGTTTACTGGGATTAGTGATTCGTCAGCTGTTATTCTTGTTGAGTATAGCGTTTCACTTACTACATCGTTGATCCTGCTTAGTTCTGATGAAACATCTGGTAAGACTTCAAAAAGCTGTTTTGAAACTCTTTGAAGCATCCTTAATGCCGGTTTCAAGTCGATAACTATGTCGCTTAGTTCCCTTATCGTTTCAAGTCTGAGGATTACCCGTTCGATTGCCAGTTCTACATAGTAAAGGAACTTTATTAGCTTCCTGAGTTCTGCTATTTCGTTTGCGCATACTGTAGCTCGGTCTTTATTGTTGTTTTTTAGGGCATGGATGCATGTTCGAAATAGAACTTTGTCTCTTTCCTTCAATCTGAAGGATACTTGTCCGAGTTTATATTGTTGGATTTTCAGTTTGCGTATCGACTTGGTAACTACTTCCCGTAGTGGTGGAGGGTTCGTGTGGAAAAGGTTTTTGATGTCAGCTCCCTCCGCCCGCTACATTGTTAGGCTAAATGCCGGACTCGCCTACTTCTTTCACGTAGACTACTACTGGTGGCTCTGGAAGATTTGGTGACGGGGGAGCCGGGGTCTCCTCCTGAGCTTTCGATTCTTCCGTAGATTCTCCTTTAGCTTCTTGTTCCGTCTGTGGCGGTGGTTCTCCTAAGAGGATGTTTGAAAGCTTGTTTTTCATAACCTCTAGGTCGCTTTTTTCCATATTAGCCCTTTTTAGGCATTCCTGTATTGTTAAGAAAGCTGCCTGGTAGGATTGTTCATCAACTTTTCCTATTTCATGTTCGATTTCAAGGTGAACAAGTGCATAGTTCAATTCTTTAATTTCTTGGGCACATCTAGCAGTTTCCTTATCGATTTTTTCTATTAGGGCTTGAGCTTCACTTTTCAGCTGATTTAAAACACCATCAAAACTGTTGTGTAGATCTTCGTATAGTTCAGGTGAAATTTTCTTTTTCTCCAAAAGCTCCTTTAGAGCTTGGTCTTTACGCCATATTAGAGGAATCTGATCACAAAGGGTTGCAGTTTCCATTTTTATTTTGGACAGGAGAACTACTTCTGAACCCTCAACTTTTAGGCTTTCCGCGGGGTGTTTTATGAATCTACCGTCGCCCTGTTCAATGTAGACAGAATCGATTCTACCGTTTGGATTTACCGCAAAGGAAGCAACTTTGCCTATTACGCATTCATATTCATCTTTTACTTGCTTGCCAACAGATAGAAAAAGATTGGAGTTTTGTGTCATAAGCATTCCCTTCATCATTAGAGTTTAGGATGTTTCTGTAGGGGTTTTCTCGCCTAACGGCACTGAAGGGATTCCTGCTGGTAGTTCTGGGAACTTCTCTTTGACTTTCTGTTCTGCAACTGCTGCGGCCTCTGTGAGAATTTTCTGGGCGTCTTCATTGGCTGTCTCGAAGTTTATCGTCGTCCCTGTGCTTTGTCCAGCGTCAACTATTATTCCGCTTAATAAGTTGCCTATTTGCCCCAACTCCCTTTCCGCTTCTGGGAAAATGTTTGCCATTCCTGATTTAACCGCTCTTAAAACGCCTACTGCTGGGCCTAGTGTTGAAACTACATCTCCAAGTTCTGATACTGTTCGTAATCTTAACGTAATTTGTTCGAGGGCGAGTCTGGCATGCATAATCATTTTTTCCATTTTTCTTATCTCAGCTAACTCGTTGGCAAATACATTTGCCCGTGCCGTGTCATGTTTTGTGTAGGCATCTACAATTCTTGCGAATATGGATTTGTCTCTTTGGCTAAATCTTTCGCCGGCTTGGTCCAGTTTTTGTACTTGCAGTTCTATGCGCCTGACAGCCATGTCGAGTCTTGGCTTTAATGGACCTGGTGGTCTCACCGCTTCCTTGACGCGTTCTGTAAAGTTTTGCTCATCACGTCTCTCTTCCCATTTTTTAGCAAATCTTTCTGACAAATTAAATACCTCCGAAGATAAGAGTTCGTTTAAACAAATCTTATACATTGTTAATATGCTGAAAACATCCACGTATATACATGGCACTATATAGCTGTTTAAAAACTGCTTTGAGCTTTAATTTTCCAATGAAAAGAAGTGCTTGCTGCTTTCACGGTAATAGACAAAAACGTGTAAGTTAGACTAAAAAGAGGCTTAGAATTCAAATGTAAGTAAGGGTGAAAAATTTGGGTGAAAGATTAAAGGTTTTCGGGCTAGTAGCGCTCTTAGGATTCATGGCCGGCGTCATAGCAGAGCTAACAGCGGAATACATTATCCCAGCACTTCTGGAAATACTGCCAGCGTTCTTTAGCATAAGATATGTTCTGTCAGGATTTGCTGGAGCTTGTCTGACACTAGTCTTGGTAAGCGTTTGGGCATACATAACAGGACCATCAGAACCATAACAAACCTCTCTCGTTACATACCTTTATTTCACGTGTTCTTAGTTGGAACTCTATAACATTAAAAGGAAGTTTTGGACTCAGTAGCGGAAAAGCAATCATCCACTTCTAGTCATGGTACCTCGATTACTTCATCGTCCATATATAAATGCGCAACGAAATTATTTATGTTTTGAAGAAAAGTAGGAGCATAATGCAGAAGGGATAGCCCCGTGTGCGGCATATTCGGTTTCATACTCAAAAAGCCGGTGGATACTATTAAAGTGCTTAAGGTGCTTGAAAAACTGGAGGTTCATCAGTATCCTTCAGAGCCGAGACCTGTTGGAGGTTACGGAGCAGGCGTAGCCATTCTTAAGTATGATGGAAAGGTCGTATTAGAAAAGGTTGGAAATGTTGATGGTTCTCCTGTTAAACGCTTGTCAGAAATGGTTGAGATCAGTGAAGCGTCCGTTTTGATTGGGCATGTGCGGATGCCCAGCCCACGGTTTATGAACACTGTAAGATTTAAGGAAACTGCTCAACCATACTTAACATGTTGCTATCCAGACTTAAGAGTGATTTCAGCGCATAATGGCAATTTTGTGAATTACAAGGAGATTAGAGAAAAATTAAGTGAAGTGCACATTTTTGAGTCGGAGAAAATAGAGCTGATTGATTCTGAGGTTATTCCACACTTTTTTGAAGAATTGCTAAAGGAAAAGGCTGAAGCTGATGAAGCTTTAGATGCGCTTTTCTCATCTTTAGAGGGCCAAAACGCTTTAAGCCTCTTACAAATTGAAGAAGAACGCATGGTCTTGCATTTTATTCATAAGGGAAAAACCAGAGGGTTAACGATTTGGACGAACGAGCAGAACGAAGTAATTTTCTGTTCTAGAGAGGAACCATTAATGGAAGAGTTTGGCAGCATACTTGCCCAAGGTAAATTTAGGGAGAAAGTTTTGATTCCATATCGGGAAGATGTGAGCTTGAGGCTTTCTTTTCCGCTGGCTTTTAGGTAAAGGATAAACCTTCCTTTCAACAATATAATTTTGGCATGTTCAAAAATGCATAGAAACACTCCAAACTCTAACGTTTTCGATTTACTTAGCAAGCCCATTCGTGACGCTCTAGCTGAGTTGGGCTTTTCTGAACCTACCCTCCCCCAGATGCTGGCTGTTCCGCCTATCTTAAACGGGGAAAATGTCCTTTTAATCGCGCCTACTGGAAGCGGGAAAACAGAGGCTGTTCTTCTGCCAATATTCTCCAATTTCATTCAGCAAAATGTGAAAAGGGGTATATCGATAGTTTATATCACGCCTTTGAGAGCGTTAAATCGCGACATGCTGAAGCGTTTATCCTTTTGGGCTCTCCGACTTGGCATAACCATTCAGGTTAGACATGGCGATACAGAGATAAAACTTCGCAGGAGACAAGCCCTTTTCCCGCCGCATATGCTTGTGACAACGCCGGAAACTCTCCAGGCTATTCTTCCAGGTTCACGTATGAAGCAGCACTTACGTCAAACCAGATACGTTATTGTGGATGAAGTGCATGAGTTAGCATCAAGCAAGCGTGGGATTCAGTTAGCAGTAGCCATGGAACGCTTATACGAGATAGTTGGTAAAGAATTTCAGAGGATAGGTTTATCAGCAACTGTGGGCAATCCCAAAGAAGTTGCAAAGTTTATCGCTGGAACAAACAGAAAAATCAGAATTATTGAAGCTTTGCTGCCTAAAGGGTATAAGTATCGTATTGTGAATCCGATTCCAACGGAAGCTGACTATGATTTAGCTGGAAAACTTAGAACTTCGCCAGAAGCAGCAGCAAGAATAAGACAGGTAGCCGAACTTGTTGACAGCCACAAATCAACTCTAATCTTTGTTAACAGCAGAACAAACGCAGAAATGCTGGGTCACAAGTTTAATCAGATCCAGCGAGGTGACATAGCAGTCCATCACGGTTCTCTGTCAAAGGAAGAACGGGTGCAGATAGAAGATGAGTTTAAGGCTGGAGCTTTGAAGGCAATTATATGCACAAGCACTTTGGAGCTCGGCATAGACATAGGCAACGTAGACCTAGTCATCCAATACCTTTCACCTAGACAGGTAAGCAGCCTAATTCAGAGGGTGGGGAGAAGCGGCCACCGATTAGACATGCTCTCTAAAGGGGTTATTGTCACGGCATTTCCAGACGATACGCTTGAATCAACCGCAGCAGTGAAAAGTGCCTATAAAAACGAGCTCGAACCTGTTTTAATTCATGAAAACGCCTTAGATGTTTTAGCCCACCAAGTAGTTGGGATACTCCTAGATAAGGAAACTGTAAGTTTGAAGGATGTTTCTGCCATTGTGCGGAGAGCCTATCCCTACCGAGATCTTGCAGAAGACAAACTTTTAGATGTGATTAGCTTTTTAGATAACTTGAACGAATTAAGAATTGGACGAGAAGGAAAGGTTTTGAGGAAAACCAGAAAGACCAGACGCTACTACTATGAGAATTTATCCATGATTCCAGACGAGAGACGCTACCCAATAATAAACATAGTTTCAGACAGAAAAATCGGCACATTAGGCGACGAATTCATGGCTTTGAGAGCCCGCGTTGGCTTAAACTTCATATGTAGAGGAAAGGTTTGGCGTATAGTTCAGATAGAAGAAGAAACGGGTACCGTTTACGTTGTTCCCTCAGAAGACCCCTTGGCGGCAATTCCCGGATGGGATGGGGAGATGCTTCCGGTTCCCTTCAACCTAGCACAGGAAACAGGTAAACTGCGAGAAGAAATTAGGGAAGCATTGAAAGAGACTGGCAAGGCTGAAGTTGCAGTGGAGAAGCTTGTGGAAAAACTTGCAACGGATAAGTCCACTTTGCTTGGTGCCGTCCAAGAAGTTGAAGAGCACATGAAACAGGGAGCACCATTGCCAACGCATAACCGCATACTCATCGAAGCCTTTGATAAATATATTGTAATCCACGCTTGCTTCGGTGAAATAGTGAACCGCACTTTAGGCTGCATCTTTGATACGGTACTTTCAGATAGGGAAATCATTATCGGCTGGTGGAATGACGGTTACCGCATCCTGATTGAAACACCAAGAAGACTAACACCGCAAGAAATCGAGAAAATACCTAGAATTCTTTTTGATTTGTCAGATAAAGAGGTAGAAAAAGCCTTCAAAGAATATTTAGAGGCTAGATTCCCCTTCTCCTACAAAATGAAGTTCATAGCCGAAAGGTTTGGAGCGCTTCCACGCGGAAAAACAATGGGACCTAGGAGACTGAGTCAGCTGCCAGAACAGTTTAGGAAAACACCAATTTACGATGAAACCTTACGGGAAGCAATGCTGGAGAAAGTGGATACTAAAAAAGTGAAAGAAATTATGAATGACATTAGAAATGGGAAGATAAAGATTAGCACCATATACCGTTTGGAAAAGCCTACACCTCTAGCATACCATATACTCGCGAAATATTCGGACATTTCAGAGCTTATGGCTCCTGAGCGAGTCCTATTAAGCAATATAGAGAGAATGAAAAGGGCAATAGAAGCCAGAACAGCGACTCTGCTCTGCATGTCATGCGGTGAATGGGTAACTCAAAAGAAAATTAGAAGCCTACCGAAACAGCCCACGTGCAAAAAGTGCAAATCAAAACTTTTGGCACTCATACGTCCAAATCAGAACCCAACAGTCATACGTGAAATTTTGAAGAAAAGAATTGGAGACAAGGAATTAACAGAAGAAGAGCTTGAAGATTTAACCCACGCAAGGCGTACGGCTGACTTGGTATTAAGTTATGGTAAAAAAGCAATCATAGCATTGGAAGTTAAAGGAATAGGTCCGGAAACCGCCTTCAGAATTCTTGGAAAAATGCATCAAAGGGAAGATGAATTTTACATGGACCTTTTGAAGGCGAAGATTCAGTATCTGCGAACAAGGGAATATTGGGAGAACAAGGAAGACCGTGTAAAAGGTTTCTCGTTTAAATAGTC
>DAOUSM010000109.1 GCA_030627225.1 Candidatus Bathyarchaeota archaeon
CGCATTGCGCAAGAGCTGCATCCTATAATCTTTGCGACGAATCTCTCGTTTAGTGTTTCTCCACTTACCTTTTCTGCTCCTTCAAAGGATGCATTATTGTAGTTTCTTGTAGGCATACATGCTAATGCGTTGTGCACTAACACGTTAAGCGGGGTGCCTAATGTCCTATATTTCTGTGTAGCTGGTCCCTTGGTTCTCTCATGAAATTCTTTAACGAACTCCATGAACTCGTCCGGTTTCGCCACGGTAATGTCATGTGTTCCTCGCACTGCAATTGCCTTAAGGTTCTTTGAACCCATGACAGCGCCCATGCCTGTTCTTCCAGCAGCCCTAGTTTTGTCGTTGATGATGCATGCTATTCGGGAGAGCTTTTCTCCAGCTGGACCTATGGCTGCAACACGAATGTAGTAGTCGCCTAACTCTTCTCTAATAATGTCTTCTGTCTCAGCTGGTGATTTACTCATCAAATGTGATGCATCCAAAAGCTGAACCGAATCATCGTCAATCCACACATAAACGGGTTTTTCAGCTTTGCCCTTAAAAATTACAGCGTCGTATCCAGCTCTCTTCAGTTCTGTGCCGAAGGAACCGTGAGATTTGGATTCGCCAACTCCAAAGCTTTGTGGCGATTTTGAAACGAAGGCATGTCCGTTTCCGCCAGTAGGCCACATTGTGCCTGATATCGGTCCTATTGTCAGAATTAATGGGTTTTCTGGGCTGAAGGGTTCTACCCTTGGCTTAGAATGGTCCAGCCATAGTCTTATGCCGAGGCCTATTCCACCTATGTATTTTTTTGCGTATTCCTCGTTTAAAGGTTCAACGTGAGTTTTGCCTGTTATTAAGTCTATGTGAAGAATTCGACCAGCATAACCGTGCAATCACTTTCCTCCATACCCTTGTTTTAGATGGAATTATAACGCTTACGAGATAAATATATTAATGTATCTATCTTAAACTCATGAAAAAGCAAGAGTAAAATTAAGGACGGTAACAAAATTTTTCGTTATGCTGAGAACTTCTCTTTTGCTCGTTACATGGCTATTTATTTAAGACGTAGGCGCTAAAAAGACAATGGGAGGGTTTTCGTATGGAGCTGAAGGGAGGGACTGCGCTCATAACGGGTAGCACTGGCAGCGGTATCGGTAGAAGCACAGCGTTCCGTTTAGCCTCAGAAGGGACCAACATAATCCTCAACTATGGAACTTATCATCGAACTGGCCGTGCTCTTAAGGATGCTGAGGAGAATGCAAAGAGAGTTGCAGAGGTTATTGAAGAGTTAGGAGGAAAAGCATTTGTATATGTTGCCGATACCCGTGAACCAAGTCAAGTTAAAGCGATGGTGGACGCTGGGATAGAGAGGTTTGGCGCAATCGACATCTTGGTGAACAATGCCGGCGGTGAGTGGTTGGTGCAGGATATTACAGAGATCAAACCGGAGCATTGGCGCTCTGTTCTGCAAGCGGAGATTGACGGCGCATTCTACTGTATCAAATACGTGTTGCCTGGGATGCGGGAGAGGATGTGGGGAAGAATTGTTAACATAAGCATGGAGAACGCTTTGAATTGGACTGGTTATTTAGCTGAAGATTATGCCCTAGGAAAGGCGGCTCGAACGTGGATGGTGAAAGCCTGGGCAAAACAGGAACTTAAACATGGGATAACGATTAACGCCATAGAGCCAGGGCCAATTGCACAAATGACGCTTAGAGAAGCAATTGACGCGGTTAAAAATGGGGAAGCATGGCGGAAACGCGAGAAGCCAGTATGCCATGATGTAGCTGAACTTATTGCTTTTCTCTGTTCAGAAAAAGCTAGGTTCATCAGCGGCAGCGTGTTCGTGTTTCCAGGACTCAATCAAGAAGGAATGACGTGACTTGAAGACGCTAGAAAAGCTATAGTGGCGATTGATGTGTCAGCTAAGATAAGGATAGACCGGCTTCAGGAGGGCTTACGTACCAAACGCTTAGGGAGAAGCATTCTCTTTTCCCGTGAGGTTGAATCAACAAACAAGTGGGCTAAAGAACTGGCCATGTACGGCGCATGCGAAGGAACAGTTGTGATCGCGGAAACTCAAATAAGGGGGCGGGGAAGACTTGGCAGAGAATGGGTTTCCCCAATTGGCGGATTGTGGTTTTCCTTGATTCTTAGACCGGAGCTCCGCCCGACAGAAGCCGTTAAACTCACGTTTGTGGCTGGACTGGCTGTGGCTAAGGTTTTACGTGAAATGTTCGGCTTGAAAGCGGAGACTAAGTGGCCCAACGATGTGCTGGTGAACGGACGGAAAATCTGCGGTATACTCACCGAGATGAACACGACGGGTGAAACCGTTAACTTCGTCTTGGTAGGCATCGGGATCAACGCAAATTTTGATGTGGAAAAGGTTTTTCCAGAGCAGCTGAAAAAAGTTGTGACTTCGCTTGAGAACGAGCTGGGTCGAAAAGTCCGGTTGGAAAGTCTGTTTAGGAGTTTGCTTGAAAGGCTGGAAAATCTTTATGAACTATTCCTAAGGGAAGGATTTAATCCCGTTCTAAAAGAATGGAAAAATTATGCTGGTTTTCTCGGCCGTCAAGTGGAAGTCACAAGCCCAACCGAGAAATTAAGCGGTTTAGCGTTAGACGTTGACCATGAAGGTGCTTTGGTTCTTAGGCTTGAAGATGGAACTATGAGGCGTGTTTTCGTTGGAGATGTTTCTCTGCGAACGAAGTAAGACAATCAGATATTTAGAGCTGCACTCTTATGGGTTTTAGGTGGGCTGGTATTACGAAACCTATTAATCAATGTGTAGAAATAACATCCTTCCACGCAATTAAAAAGTGATAATTAATGAGTTTAGAGTTTGGTTTACTAATGACATTGATTGGTGTTGTTAGTGTTTTTTCCACATTAGCCGTGGTTGCGTTAGCATGTGCTGTTCTGAAAAGGTTCTTTAGGGAAGAGACGGTTAGGGAAGCCGAAGCGCCTCCATCCAAAGAACTGGAGCTAAAAGGAGTTGAGGAGGCTGGAACCAGAACTTTTAGGATTAAACTTAATGGAGAAGAGCATGAGGTGAAGATTGAAGATTTAGGAACGGTTGGAGGAGAATTTGAAGAAGTTACGCCTCCGTCCGAGGTTGGTGAAGAACTGAAGGTTGCCGTGGGTGATGTGGAATACAAAGTTAAAGTGGAGAAAATTAGGGAGGTTGCTGTGAAACCTCCTTCAGTGGTTGGTGAATATGCTCCAGCAGCAAAGGAAATTGTAGGAGGTGCAAAGGAAGTTATAACCGCGCCCATGCAGGGAACTGTTGTCAAGGTGCCAGTCAAGGTTGGAGACAAAATCGAGAAGGGAACAGTGGTCATAGTGTTGGAAGCTATGAAGATGGAGAACACAATCCAAAGCACAACATCCGGCATTGTAAGGGCAATAAAGGTGTCAGAAGGTGATTCCGTGAACAATGGCGACATCCTAGTTATAATTGGTTAGAGTTGTGAATCGCATGAAAACACTTGGTTACAAGCTGTATTGCTCTGAGTGTAGAAAAATTGTGGACGTTTACGAACGCCGCAGACAAAAGAAGGTGCTTCCCGAAATTAAGCCGGAATTCGATGTAATCACGGTTTGCTGCTCAATCTGCAACAAACCAGTAATGAAGGTAACGGAGCTTAATGTTAAAAAATGAAAAGGAGAGAATGGTCGTGACAACGGACATCAGCAAGAAAGAGGCAGCTACACTATCAGCGGCCATAGCCGCCTATCTGTCTAAGCCGCCTTCTTCGGAAACCTCTGCAGCTTTTGAGCTTCAGAAAACTCTTGAACTCTTACTGGAAAAGGTGGTCCGTCTTGAAAATAGGATGGAGGAGCTTAGTTTAAGCGTGAACGAGATTAAAGAAAGAGTTGAGAGGATGGAGAAGTGAAATTTTATGGTGCAAATTACTGAATTGGTTTTTAGAGATGCTCACCAGTCGCTTCTCGCAACTCGCATGAGAACTGAGGATATGCTTCCAATAACAAAAACGATAGAC
>DAOUSM010000019.1 GCA_030627225.1 Candidatus Bathyarchaeota archaeon
CCATTCACTCTGGCGTGTTATGGTATTTTCAATGAAGTAGGCTCATTGTGACTAAGGGCGTTGCGGGTCTGTCCCGTGTCGCACTTAAACTCGTAGGAGAAAGGAACAGAAGACGAGCGGATTTAGTCACGCCCACTTTTGGACCCCGCACACTCTAAAATTATTTGTGCCTTCTCTTTTTTAACCGTTTAGCTATCTACGAAGAATATGAAGAAGTTATTAGAAAGCCGGCTGTTGGATTCAGCACGTTTAAGCCGTCTTGAAAAGGAGCCTTTCATGTTTGTTCTGTTTCTGTAGCAAAAGGCTTTGAACCTTGAAAAAGGGTACTGTGCCTTGTAGTTGTTGGTTTATGTTTCCCAGAGTTTTGCTGACTAACAACAACTCTCATCCTCCGCCGGACCAGACCCGGCCGTAGTTGTCGTCGGGAACACAGCTGCAAACGACGACGACAACTGCCATTTTAGGATCCTGGGGGATTGGAACCCTTCGCTGAATAGGGGAGGGGGTAGGTCAGTATTGGCATAAAAACAGTCAATAGCACAGGGTCCTGGCTGAAAAATATTAGAGGGGGTCCCCCTCTCTATTTTTTTGATGAGGCCTTCTCCCTTTCAATTTCTAGAAGTCTCTTGATTAAGAGTTTGTATTCTGTGCCTTTTGAATTTGCCAGGCGTAAGCGAACTTCTCTTTCTGAAAGCGTCTCTATTTCTTTTTCATTCATTCTTTGAAGCCGCCTACGAGTTTAGTCTTCTTTTTCCGTGGTTCATACCCGTATTTTTCTTTGATTTCCTTCAGGGACTTAAGGACCTAGGAACGGATCCTGGCGAGCTGGCAAAACTGAGATGGATAGACGTCAACATGGAAAACAGAACAGTTAACATCAGACCAGTCAAGGGCCACAATCCAAGGATCCTAAAAGTTTCCGGCGAATTTATCAGAAGACTTCAAATCATGCCCAGAGAATCAGAATACATCTTTAATTATGGCAGCCTCAGAAGCGGCTACGCCGATGCAAGGAAACGTTTAGCCAGAAAACTAAACAATCCAAGACTTAAAGCGGTCCACCTATCCACATTCAGACATTGGAAAGGCACAATGGAATATCATAAGACCAAAGACATTCTACACGTCAAACAGTTGCTAGGCCACAAAAAGATTCAGAGCACCATGAAATACATAAACTTGGAAGCAGCAATATTCACGGATAGAAACGACGAATTTCACTCTGCAACAGCCAAAACAGTTGAAGAAGCCAGCAAACTCATTGAAGTAGGCTTTGAATACGTCTGCCACCATAATGGTATTATGCTGATGAGAAAACGTAAGTGAAATTTGATACCTACAGTAAAAGTTTCGAACCTAAGGCTTTATAAATATTAGGCTTTCTTTATAAGGAGTGATGTTTAATGCCTAAAGTTAAAGCTATAATAAACATTGAAAATGTTGTGGCTTCTGCAACCTTAAACCAGAAGGTTGATTTAAACGCTGTTGTGAAGGGTTATCCTAGCGTGGAGTATCGTCCTGAACAGTTTCCAGGACTGGTTTTCAGGCTGAAAAGGCCGAAGACAGCCACGTTGATTTTCAATTCTGGAAAGATGGTGTGCACGGGTGCGAAATCTGAAAAGGAAGCTCGAAGAGCGGTTATGAAGGTTATTAAGGAACTTAAAAATGGTGGGATAATAATCATAAGCAAACCAGAGATGAAAATTCAGAACATTGTTGCTTCCGCTAGCTTAGGCGGAATGATAGACCTGGAAAAGGCAACATACTCTCTTGGGAAAACAATGTATGAGCCGGAGCAGTTTCCAGGCTTGATCTACAGGATGGATGAGCCAAAAGTTGTCATATTATTGTTTGCAAGCGGCAAACTTGTTTGTACAGGAGCAAAAAGAGAACAAGATGTTTATGATTCCGTGCATAAACTCCACAAAATACTGGAAGAACAAGACCTCATATTTTATGAATAAACACTCTAAACTTTCGGTTCAGCCACTTTTATTCCTTTTTAATCTGCTTCAAAATGGTTTTCAACTGCTCTTCGTCTATGGTTCCAATTTCGTATAGCTTGTTGGCTATCTCGCTCATCCTAAGCAATGCATGAAGCTTGATTCCGCTCTTCCCAAGTTTTTCTCTTCCACCCTCTTCCCTGTCTAGAAGCACCGCCGCATCGGTTACCACTCCACCTTCAGCTATTATAGCTTCCGCCGCCTCTACTAGGGATAAACCAGTTGTGATCAAGTCGTCAATTAGTAAAACACGGTCTCCGGGTGCAATGATCCCCTCTATTCTTCTTTGTCTTCCATGAAGTCGTACACCCTTGCGGATGTAGAGGAATGGTTTCTGCAGGTTGTAGGCGATTAAGGATGCAAAGGGTATGCCAGCAACCGGAATTCCAGCTATCCTCTCAAAGTTCTTCACGCCTATTTCTTCTTTTATGAAATTCACGTAGAAGTTGCAGATTTCTTGAAAAGCGTCTGGAAAGCTTGGAACTATCCTTAAGTCTACGTAGTACGGGCTTATTTTCCCGCTTGTGAGCTTGAAAACTCCGAACTGTAAGGCACCTATCTTATTTAGAATTTTACAAATCTCAACTTTGATGGATTCTCCACTTTTTTCCATAGGCAATGTTTCACGCCTTCTTAGAAACTTTGTAGATCTTACCTACTTCCGGGATTAAACATGTGACGTTTGGCATTTCTGTCTTAAGAAGCTCAGCGAATTTCTTCAAGTCTGCTGTTGAGCCAGTGTGATAGGGAACAGTAACCTTAGGCTTTGTTAATCTTGCAATTTCAACACCGGTTTCAGGCGAGGTGCCAGGTGCAATCCCAACAGTACAGAAGACGACATCAAGTTTTTCTCTCTCGCCTATTGTCGCCATTTCTGGGAACGGTAAACTGTCTGCTGTGTGGAAAACTTTGACCCCGCCCTCACTTGTAATAATGAAGGATACAGGAGTGGCTGCTGGTGGATGATTACAATCTTCAGCTTTTACTGAAACTTCGTCAAACTTCACCTCTGAACCCGGCTGAACTTCATGCAATTTTTCTGGAGGAATTACGTTCCGCAATCTTTTTGCAGATGTCGGGTCAGCAACCATTGCACATTGCGTGAGTTTATGGATTTCTGAAACAAGTGATTGGTCAAAATGGTCATAATGTTCGTGTGTGATTAAAACCGCGTCGACGTTTTTGAAGTCTCGGGCTCTAACATCGACGGGGTCTATAACCAGTGTTTTTGAGGGTGTTTTAATGGTTACTCCAGCATAGCGGTTAAGCCACACAAATAGGATTTCGTTTTTTTCAGGAACTTTTGTTTCGATCGACATCACAATCCCAGAAAAGATTATTGCATTAAATGCTTAAAAGATCTTTGATGAGGAATCTCCGTTACACTTAAAAGACTTATAAGAACCTTTAACTTCCATCGGAGCGAAGCAAACATGGTTGATGTGTGGCTTCCCTATGGGAAAACAGAGATTTGCGTGAGGGTTCCAACGCGGAATTTTTTGGGGTCAATTGAACCGAGGGAGAAGCCAGGAGTACCAGATGCTAGGGCGGAAATTGAAAGGGCTTTAAGGGAGCCTATTGGCTCCAAGACTTTAAGTGAAATTGTTAAGCCTGAACATAAAGTGGCAATTGTTGTTGATGATGTAACTAGACCTGCACCAAGCTATCTTATGGTTCCGCCAATACTTGATGAGTTAAACATGGCTGGTGTTAGAGATGAAAACATAACTGTTATTTTTGGTTGTGGCACGCACAGGGCTGTTACACGTGAAGAAGCTGTAAAATTGTTGGGTGAAGAAGTTCTCAACCGTGTGAAAGCCATAAGCCACGATTGCAAGGCTCAAGACCTAGTTTATGTAGGTAAAACTCGGAAACATGGAACAGCAGTCTATTTAAACCGTGTTTTCGCTGAAGCGGATGTGAAAATCTTAACAGGAGACATATGTTTCCATTATTATGCTGGTTATGGCGGAGGAAGAAAGAGCGTTTTACCTGCAGTTGCTGGCGAAGAAACGATAAAACGTAATCATGCAATGCTTTTGCATCCGAACGCAAAAACCGGAGTTTTGGAAGGAAATCCAATCCATGAGGACATGGATGAAGCTGCAAAACTCGCAAAAGTGGACTTCATTTTAAATGTTGTAATTAACAGTAAAGGCGAAGTTGTTAAAGCGTTTGCAGGTGATTTGGAGCAAGCGTTCTATGAAGGGGTAAAAATTGTTGACGAAATGTATCGCATATCAGTAGATCGCAAAGCAGACATAGTTGTCGTTAGTCCAGGTGGAAATCCGGCAGACGTAAACCTTTTCCAAGCCTACAAGGGTGTTGACAACGCCCTCGAAGTAGTTAAGCGCGGTGGAGTAATAATCCTTGTAGCCGAATGTCCGGAGGGTCACGGAAACCAAGTTTTTTATGATTGGATGGTTAGGTTTAAGGATTTAAAAGCTGTTGAAAGAGGGATTAAACGTAATTTTGTTTTAGGCGGACACAAAGCCTATTATTTGATGAAGGCTTTGCAAAAGGTTCAGATAATTTTGGTTTCGTCGATGCCAGATTATTATGCCGCGAACATTTTTAAACTGAAAACAGCAAGAGCTGTAAACGATGCGTTAAGTGAAGCTTTCAGTATGGTTGGAAAAAACGCAAAAGTCTGGGCGATTCCATATGGAAACTTTACGCTGCCCGAAGTAAAAACAGGCGGGGAATGAAAGGCTTTGGAAGTTTTCAAAAAGCAGTTAAATACGAAAGGAAGTTAAGATAACTCAAATTATGTTAAAGGCGGAATGGAAGGGACAAGGCTTGCAACAGACCTTCAAAATGCGGAAATTCAACCTAAACGATTTGAAATGCGTTACGTATATTAACCGTGTCTGTTTACCAGAGAACTACACAGACTACTTCTTTGTTGATTTGCACCGCAGGTTTCCAGAAACCTTCATTGTTGCTGAGGAAAACGGAGAAATTGTAGGCTATATAATGTGCCGTATCGAAATGGGCTTATCGGGATTCGGTTTTCATGGCTTAATCAAGAAGGGACATATTGTTTCGGTGGCTGTTCTGCCTCCGCACAGAGGTAAAGGCATAGGGAAAGCTTTGATTATTAAAGCTATGGAAAACATGCAACTGTACAATGCGAAACAATGCTTTCTGGAGGTTAGAACAACCAACACAACAGCAATTAACCTATACGAAAAGTTAGGGTTCCAAATCACCCGCACAATTCGAAGCTACTATGCTGATGGAGAAGACGCATACGTAATGACAAGAAGACTTCCTTTCGAATAGTTTGCCATTTTGAGATGATGTGAATGGGACCTGTAGAATTTGCATTGGTAACAATAACTTCTATCATTGCTGTAATGAACCCTGCAAGCACTGTGGCGGTATATATCGCTCTGACCAGAGACATGGACTTAGAAGAAAGTCGCAAGGTCATTGCAAAGTCCATGAAAATATCTTTTCTAGTTTTGGCCTTCTTTGCTTTTACAGGACAACTTCTCTTCTTAATTTTTAACGTGACGCTCGCTGCATTCAAGATTGCAGGTGGTATTCTATTAGTTACATCTGCATTTACAATGCTTAATCCTAAGAAGAAGGAATTTTCTCGGGAAGAGCTTGAAAACATCGCCATAGTTCCACTCGCATTTCCTCTCACCGCCGGGCCTGGAACAATTACGGCGGTAATACTTCTTGTTTCCGAGGCAAGCAGCCTACCAGAGACTTCTCTTGTCTTCGTGGGAATTTTTGCGGGAGTGGCAGTGTCTTATTTAGGAATGACTTATGCGCCTAAGATATTGAAGTTTCTAGGTGAAGAAGGTCTTCGTGTGATAACGAGGCTCATGTCGATAATTGTGTTGGCTATAGCAGTGCAATTTATTATTAGCGGGATCGCTGAAACCATACCTAAATTATAGCATGTATTCCTAAACAGATGCAGATTTATCCAAGGTTGCCTTTAACCGCGTCTAAACATTCACCCCAACCCTGCTAATACGAACCATCCAAGAAAAAATTAAACATAAAAAGAAAAATAGTGGTTAAAACTATGGCGACAAACCGAACTTTTGATAGATTTTCTGCCTGTTTTCTTCAACCTTCCTTTTGACATCTTCGAAAAGATTGTTTCCATGAGAGTCGATAGCTACTGTTAATGGACCGAATTCTTCAACCTCTAGAATCCACATTGCTTCCGGCATTCCCAAATCAAGCCACTCAACGCTCTTTACGCTTTTTATGGCTTTTGCAGCCAATATTGCAGCTCCACCAGTGAAAGCTCCGTAAACGGCACCGTATTTTGCCATGGCCTCTGTTGTTCTATTCCCCATTCCACCCTTGCCAATTATTACTCTAACTTTAAAGCTTTTAATGAATTCATCCTCGAAAATGTCCATCCTTGTGCTAGTTGTTGGACCCGCTGCAACGACAAACCATTTTTCCCCTTCCTTCTTCATTATTGGACCACAGTGGAAAACAGCCAATCCCTCAAGGTTTATCGGCAACGGCTTTTCCTGTTTAAAATATTCTAAGGCTCTTCTGTGGGCTTGGTCCCTTGCAGTCACCATTGTTCCACTTACGTACAACACGTCATTTACATTTAGTTTGCGGATTTCTTCTTCCGATATTGGTGTCTTAAGTTTATACACAGCCATTTATCCCACCTCACTCCACTTTATGCGTCAAATATTCAACCTTTCTGTCTGCGCCGATTCTTGCAGTGGCTCTTCTTGCAGCCCAACAGTTGAAGGCAACGGCCGCCGGATAAGATGCTGGATGCCTATAAGCATAGTTTATGTTTACGCCTAAAACCGTGGTTTTTCCGCCAAGCCCCATTGGTCCAATCCCAGTCATGTTCACAGCCTCCAAAATCTCTTTTTCAAGCCTTGCTATTTCAGGGTCTGAATTTGGCACATTTAAGGGTCTCAGCAAGGCTTTTTTCGCTATTTTCATGGCTATGTCAGAGCCTCCGCCTATCCCAACTCCTAAAATGTTAGGTGGACAAGGTTTCGCTCCAGCCTTTAATACAGCGTCAACAACAAACTTTTTCAGCCCTTTTATTCCTTCTCCCGGAACAAGCATTCCAGAGATGCAAACGTTTTCTGAACCTCCGCCCTTTGGCATCACGGTTAATTCTATGCTGTCTCCAAGGACGATTTCCCAGTTTACGTATGGTATCAGCCTTCCAGTGTTGTCTCCGCTGTTTTTCTGGGTGAAAGGGTTAACAGAGTTTGGGCGAAGAGGAACTTCCACGGTGGCTCTTCTCGTAGCTTTAATTAGAGCTTCCTCAATCTTGTCAAGATTTTTCGCTTCGGCACCAGCTTTAACATAAAATATTATTGTGCCTGTGTCTTGGCATATTGGGGCTTGATATTTTTCAGCGAGTTCAACGTTGTCTAGAATCGCCTTTAATTGGGTTTTTCCTGCTTCGCTTGTTTCCTCAGCATATGCTTTTTGCAGTGCTTGCTTAACATCTTCGGGCAGATAGATTACGGCTTGCTTCAGAAGGTTAAAGGCAACATTCTCCACAATATTCACTGTTTCCAAGGATTCCCTCCATTTACCAGTTTATGATGAAACAGTGTGCATATAACTATTTTATATTTATTTGGCTTTGCTGATCGATGCAGCCTAGGGCTAGTCTAATAAATTGAAAAATAAATGAAAAGCTGGATGGCGCCTTCGATTTGTTGCGGCCATATACAATCCGTTAGCTTAAACGCGAAATTTCCTGACAGTGTAGAAGGACAGGCTGCCCTCTTGACGGTGGAAGGACACACAGCTCCGCCATCTAAAGGCGAAAAAGCCTCCAAAACTAAAGAATTTCGAAAAATACCTGTAAAAACTGTAAATAGCAAATTGTTTCTAATCACTTTAACTGATCTCTCCTAGGATTAAAAGCTACTGTTCTTCGTGTAATTTAAATATGGCTTAACTTAACTGTTTCATGAATTGTAAGGGGTAAGGCCAATGGTTGAGGAAGAGGAAGTCATAGCTAAGAAACGGTATGAGTTTTTGGAGGACCTTCCAGGGATTGGGCCTGCTACTGCCCAGAAGCTGCGGGAGCTGGGGTTTCACACTGTTGAGTCTTTGGCTATGGCTACTGCTCGTGAGTTGGAGCCTGCTGGCATAGGTGAAAAAAAGGCTTTGGCGATTATCCGTGCTGCACGTTCTTCTATTAGCGTTTCTTTTGTTAGGGCTGATGAGCTTCTTAGGATGCGTGAGAACGTTTTGCGTTTGACAACTGGCAGCAAACCTTTGGATAGACTTCTTGGCGGTGGGTTAGAGACTCAAACTATAACAGAGTTTTATGGAGAGTATGGCAGCGGGAAAAGTCAGATTTGCCATCAGTTGTGTGTGAACGTGCAGTTGCCTCCTGAACGGGGCGGACTAAATGGTGCTGCGTTATACATTGATACTGAGAATACTTTTAGGACTGAGCGTATTGTTCAGATGGCTAGGCATTTAGGGCTTGACCCTGAGCAAGTGGTTAAGAACATTATTTATGCTGAGGCCTACACTTCTGATCATCAGATGTTTCTTCTCGATAATGCTGACGAAGTGGTTAAGGAAAATAACGTGAAGCTGATTATTGTTGATTCTTTGACTTCTCATTTTAGGAGTGAATACATCGGGCGTGAGATGTTGGCTCCTAGGCAGCAGAGGCTGAACAAGCACATGCACAAGCTTATTCGTTTGGCTAGGGCTTTTAACGCTGCTGCTGTTGTAACGAATCAGGTTATGGCTAAACCAGATGTGTTTTTTGGAGATGCTGTTCATCCCATTGGAGGCCACATTGTTGCCCACACGAGTCATACGCGGATTTATTTGAGGAAAGCTGCTCATGGTCCTGTAAGGATTGCCCGTTTGGTTTCTAGTCCATATTTGCCGGAAGGAGAGGAAATATTTAAAATAACCGAGAATGGAATAGAGGAGGTTTCTGAAGAAGAGAAACCAAAGTCTCGTAGGGGTTAGCCATGCCTATTCCATCAGCTCTGGTTACAAGGTTCTTCCAGCTTTTGGCTAACAGACAATTTGCCGAAGCGGAACGAGAATTGGAGAGGCTTAAGCAGAGGATGCGCAAAACGGAGTGGAACAGGGGTTATTTCAGGGCTTTGCGTGGGATGTTGCTTTCGCGACGGTCGAATAATGACGGATACGCTTTTTTCTCGAAAATGGATTTTAGTGATAAGGAGACTTTGTTGAGTTATAAGCGAGAGTTTGTGGGGCATGTGAGAAATAAGCTTCATGGAGATTTTGACCGCGGGTTTTTCTCTGCCTGGGCTGATTGTATGCGTGTGCTCAGCAAGGTAGTCGTGAACGATCCGGAACGAGAATGTGCACAGTCTAAGAAAGGTGAGTCTAAGACTTTGGATGGGGATAAAAGTCAGGTGAGTATTGAGAATTTTCTAAAAGGGAAGGTTTAGCCTGAACTGAGGAGTCAAGCGATTATTGTGTATAACAGAACCCAGAAGACTATCCATGAGAGGAAATAGATGCCTATTCCCGTTGTTAGGAGTTTTTGTTGTTTTTCCACCTTGTATATGAATTTGGGTTTGATTATGTAGTATGATATTATGTAGATGACTAGCGCCATGAACAGACCGTTCATGAATGTGCTGAACGTGAAGTCTGTGGTTATTGTTTCTGTTGCTAGGCCGTAA
>DAOUSM010000171.1 GCA_030627225.1 Candidatus Bathyarchaeota archaeon
CCGCTTCTTTATTTCTTGGATGTTGCATTCTGGCGGTTTCATTTTTCCTTCTGGGCAATAGTCTAGTTTTACGCATGAGGGCCCAGCGTTTTCAAACAGCGCAGGCGCAACTTTCTTCACCTGCATAAGCATTTCTATTGCAACCTTTCTTATTTCCCACTGGGCACGAGTGCAACATCGCAAATTAAAGAAGTGTCGCAATTCGCGGGCGTTCATTGTCACGATTATGTTTGTTTTGGCAGCGTTTGGAAGAATGAAACGTGCGTCCTCTTTCGGAGTCCCTAGCTTCAAAAGTTTATTGTAGGTTTCAGAAATTCTCTCCAGTGTTTCATCAAATATTTTCTTCGCTTCTGTGTTGTTTGCTATGTTCGGCGGCGTGACATATTTTTCAAGCGTGTCGTAAGTGACATAGCGTTGGCTTTGCTGCGTATAGGAGGCAATGCGATGCCTAACAAGCTGATGGGTCATGGCTCTGGACACACCCTCAATGCTGAAGGTGAAGGATGCATGTTCAATCACCGAAACGTGACCATAACCAGTAACCCGCTTAATTACTCGCTTAGCTTTCTCTGAATCCATTTCCTCAAATATTTCTGAAGGACTTCCACTCCGTGTTGATGTTAAGGCTGCGGCTCCGCATAGAAGTTCAGCATCTGCCGTGCAACGAAGAAGCTTAACCTTCAACCTTTTAACCTCACCTTTCACTTTAGCATGAAAGTAATAAATTTGCTTTGTGTAAAGGATTTTGGAGAGAGCGTATTGACAAAGGTGAAGAAGGCCATCGACTACATAAATGAGCTGTGCTTAAGCAAGGTTAAGGAGAAACGAGCACTCGGAGATAAACTGAAAGCTCAATATGTCAAATGGACAGAAACCCTTAATCTAAGGGATTTTCTAACCTTCAACGAAACAATACAAAAAAATAAAGCGGAAATTGGTGCTGCACAGTTTTTTGGAAAGTTTCGCGCATATGCGTTTGAGGAGTATATTTACCGTTTGCTGCATACAAAAGTCCAAATTCTGAAGCCTTTGCAGCTGTTTTGGGGAGAAAGATGCCTTGTTTGGAGAAAAGGCGACAAAAAATATGTTATGGAGTTTGATGTTTCCATAGGCAAGAAAACAAACCGGTTCATTGAACCAGTCATAGTTTCTGATGCAAAAGTAGAGATTGATTCAGCACGATTGAAAACGGCTTTGGCTTCCTTCGCCATTTTAAAGAATTGGAACCGTAAAGTCAAATGCCTTTTAGTTTATGTAAACAAGGAGGTAGAAGTCACTCTCTTAGAGTTGGCTGAACCTTGGGTTGATGGAATATTTCAATTCAGCCTTGAAAATAACGAGACTGCGGCTTTTCTTGATTATGTTGTAAAATGCCTTAGTTAACGTTAAATGTGTGCATAAACGCGGTCGCTCGTGTATCTTCCGCTTTCCATTTCCCTCTCTATCTCACGTAAAAGCAATATTCGCCTAAAAGTTGGTGGGTGTGTTGAAAACCAAGTATTTATTTTTGACCATGCGGATTTTGCTTCTTTTTCCATTGCGAGTTCTAACTCTCTTTCGTCTAGTACTCCATCCTTGTCCAGGTCGTATTCTTGTTTTTTAGCCATTATATGCTGGATTTCCCGTTTGGCTAGCGCTGGGTCGCCTATGTAGAAGGCTCTGGCTCCAGACGGCGGTTTCGGTGAAAGCGACAACCCATAGGTGATTTTTGCTAATGCACTTTGTAGGCCTCTAGGCGAACCAGTTACGTAGGCTGAGTATGCATCTGCATAGTGCTCCCGTAACCTGCTAAGCCTCATCACGCATAGAAGCGAAATGATGTAGACTATATAGGAGATTATTCCAACTAGGAAGAGTGCGGCTCTTATGCTGCCCTCTTCTTTCTTCTTTGATGATGAACCAGCAAATCTTGCTACCTCCCATGTTCCACGAGCAACCAAATAGGCAAGTAAGGGCAACGCGGAGAGTACAGTCATCACAATGTAATCCTTATGTCCTATGTGCCCCAGCTCATGGCCAATTACCCCTCTAATCTCATCCTTGTTTAGCTTGGTCAGTAGCCCTTCATGAACCGCTAAAGTGGCATCGCTGGCGGTTCTGCCGAAAACAAAGGCGTTCGGTGTATTGTCTGGAACTATAGCTAGTTTTGGCATTGGTATCCCGCTTTTGTCTGCCAGCTCCTTCACGGTGGATTCAAGCCATGGGTTTTCTCCACGTTTTAGATAGTGTAAACGTGTTGATCTTCGGACGATGGCTGGTCCGATAAGATATTCAAATAGTATGAAGATGATTGTGCCGATTAAAGCGTAGATTAATGGGAAACGTAGAATGAACATTATTGCCGCTAAGAATAAGGCAAATATAAAGGCTACAAGAAAAATTGAAAATCCCATGGCACACTTTAAATCAACTAATCTGCCCAAACCTCTCCCAGCAATATCGACTTAACAAGATACGGAATTAAAGTTTTCCCAAGAAGGTACATGATCATTATCATTGCATAGGCTTTTACGCAGGCAGCAACAGACAAATCGTAAGAGTTCGAAAACTATAAAGAGATATAAAATGCGTGTAACCCAAATTTGACGCTATGCTATTGTGAGGTGAAGTGCATGTTTAGCATTACTGTTGAATGCAATAAATGTGAAGAGAACTTTCCGTGCAAGATAAAAGAACGCTTCTTGTTCCCGGTTCCTGTTTTGAAATGGAAGGATTTTGAGAATTGGCTATAGATGCAAAACTGGAATTCTGGAGGCAGGTTTGTCACGATTCAAAGACTTCTTGAACTCTTATCGCTAGAACCGAAGGCGGTTAATAACATCGATTTTCAGAAAAGCAAAGTGGTTTTTGGTGCTCCGGC
>DAOUSM010000174.1 GCA_030627225.1 Candidatus Bathyarchaeota archaeon
ATGCTGCAAACGAAGCCGGCATCATCAGCTGCATTTAAGACTCTCCTCACTTTTTCAGTCATTAATCCTACATGCCCAGCGAATTGACGAGAAAACTTCAGAAAGTTGGTGACGCTTGGCTCTTCCATCAATTTATCAACGAGTTTTCCGCCAACCTCGTTTATGCGTTTGCGGATTTCCTCGTCTGTTAAAAACTTTCTTGTAGATAATGATCCGAAGGTTAAGCAAGCCAATGCGTAGCCTTTGGGAACTGGCACATGCTTTATCTCTCCAATTCCTGGTGCTCCGGGCTTAACTCTGATTTCCACACCGCCGAAAGTTTCGGCAATTACGGTGCCGAGCCCTGTTTTACATTCAACCTCAGCTATATGTGCTAGTTGAGCAGCCTCTATTTCAGACATGTCTAAACCAAAAGCGCTGTTTAGGGCTAGGGCTAGGCTTAATGCTGCAGCTCCGCTGGTGCCAAATCCAGCTCCTATTGGAACCTCAGTATGGTGTTCAACAGTAATCTCGGAGTTTTCCATTTCTTTAAAGCGGGAAAGAAAGGCGTCTACAACATGTTTAGGGACCTCCGCAGAATTTGAAGCAAAACCATTAATCCTAACTTGTAGGGAACTTTTCAATGCTTTTTTAACCTTTACGATGGTTTCAACTCCTCGACTTAGTGAAACGCCAGCTCCTCTAGAACCAGCATATAAAGAGTTTGCTGGCTGATCAAGTATTTGGAAGAAACCCGTAATGTGACATGGTGAGAACGCTCTAGCCTCTTTCATGTTTGACGCCTTGGACGATAAGGTTCGAGGAAAAGCCTTAGATAAGAATTCTGTATGGATTGTTTAAACACGTTTAAACTTCAACATCTAAATGGCTACCAAGAAAATAGAGGGGGAGGGGGTATCAAAAACGATAGGGGGTATTCATTTTGTATTGAAGCTTAACTTTTTCGAGCTACTTAAATTATGCAATGCGTTACTTCTAAAATATATAGGAAAAACGAGGCTTTAGGATGACTGAAAAGCGTATGTGGCGTCATCTTTTCACGCTCCTAAAATTAGCTGAGATGGGAGCACATCGAAGAACAGCTAAAATTTCAACAGAATATTTAGCTGGAAAGCTTGGCATGTCCCAACAGACAGCTTCACGTCACTTAATCGAATTGGACAATAAAGGGTGGATTAAACGGACTATGACGCCTGAGGGATGTCTCATAAAAATTACGGACGCAGGCATTAAAGAATTAAAAAAACTTTATTCAAACATGCGCTTTTTGATGGAAGCCGCCTATCCTCCATCAGTAACCCTGGAAGGTATAGTTTTCACAGGATTAGGTGAGGGAGCCTATTACATAATGAAGGAACCGTACAGAAAACAGTTCATAGAGAAGTTGGGTTTTGACCCTTATCCGGGCACGCTTAACATGAAACTCACAACGGATTATGATGTTAAGACCCGTTCTGAGCTTGAATCTTATCCAGCAATCGAGATTGAAGGGTTTAAGAACGAAGATCGCACTTTTGGGCATGTGAAGTGTTATCCAGCTATAATAGAGAACAAGGTGAAAGGCGCTGTAATCACAGCCCTAAGAAGCCACTATGACACTTCAGTAATCGAGGTTATTGCTCCGGTTTTTCTAAGGAAACATCTTAAACTGAAGGACGGACACAAAGTGAAGGTTGAAGTTTTAACGCTTCCATGAACTCGACGTCATGTTGAAAAAGAGTAATTATATTCATAAACTATCCTGAGTTTTCGCCTTTCAGCCAACACGTAGCCAATTAATAATCCGCAACTAAGCCGCCCAGATGGGCTAAATTATTCACGTTCTGATCCGCACTTATCATTAACAAAAAGAAAGAATACAATAACGCACCTATTATTGACTGGCCGACTGCACGTCTGATATAAATGATGCATGCTCCGAACAACCCGAAAATGGCGCCTGAAGCTCCAGCAGAAACAATGGAAGGTCCGAAAAGTAGCGTCAACAAATTTCCAGCCAACCCACTTGAGAAGTAAATGAGAACATATTCTTGAATAGCAAATAATTCTTCGGCCCTAAGTCCAAAAATTAGCAGAAAGAGCATGTTTCCCAAAAGATGTATAATATTAACATGGACGAACATGGCTGTGAAAAGCTGCCAATACCAACCGTTCATGACGAGGAAATTTACTTGACCGTATCGCAAAATTACAGATTGATTTGTTTCTATAAAATCTCCGCCAAGCACTGAAGTATAGGCATAAACGATTACGTTTAAAAAGATAATTATGTATGTCGGTATAAACTTTTTAGAACTATTATGCATGAGTTTTCATCTTCTGAAATGCTCAATGATTTTCTGTTTAATTTTTGAGGAACTATCTAACTCGTCTTCTCCAAACTTGCCAATCTTCACAACCTTTATCTTTAACCCCTTTTCTTTCACGTAGTCTTTTACGGCTCGTTCCATGCCGTCTTGATCATGTCCAACAGCTATGACGTCTGGCTTAACCTTTTCAATAACCTTTCCAAGGTCAAACTCTTCATAGCCAAGAATAGCTTCGTCAACAACTTTTAAAGATTCAACAAGGGCACGTCGCTGGCTTTCAGATACTATGGGTTTTTTGCCTTTTCTCCTTTCTACTGTGCTGTCTCTCGCTACAATAACTATGAGTTCAGCGTTTCGCCCACCAGCCTTTTTCGCTTCCTCAAGATACCTTACATGTCCGAGGTGCAGCAAATCAAATACGCCTGAAGCAAGATCTATCTTTCTCTTCTTCCCCTCTTTTTTCCGA
>DAOUSM010000112.1 GCA_030627225.1 Candidatus Bathyarchaeota archaeon
ACACGGGTTTAAGAGGCTTAGCTGTAACCAGCTTAATTATTACAAATATTGTCACTGCCGTTATTATTAGCAATGCGGTTATGGCAACAGTGGCACTTAAGCCCTGAGTTACGAAGACATTGTAAAGGTAGACCGGAGCGGTTCTTGGAACACTGACCAATATAATCACTGCGCCAAACTCGCTTATCGACCTAGCCCAAGTGAGCAAACATCCAGTCAAAATTCCTCTAAATGCAAGTGGAAACGTGACGTGTAAAAAAGCTTTAAAGTTTGAAGCACCGAGGCTACGAGCAACTTTTTCTATGTCTGGGTTGATTGCTTTAAATGCATCTTCAGCGGATCTGATCATGAAGGGTGAGCTGACAAAAGCCATGGCTAACACTATACCAAACAGTGTGTTAACAAAACTTATGCCAATGTAAGAAAATCCGGAGCCTATTAGGGCGTTTGGACCGAAAAGCAGTAGAAGGGCTATGCCTGCAGCGTCGTGAGGAATGAGTATTGGGAGATCTATGGAAGCATCAATTATGCCTTTTCCTGGAAAGTGGTATCTTGCTAGGATGTATGCCAATGGCACACCCAAGATGAAAGTTAAAAGTGTGGCGAGGAAAGCCGCATAAAAACTCATGAATATAGCGTCTCTTGTTTCGAAACTCATAAGTGCTGAGCCGAGCTTGTCAGTGGATATTGCCACCGTGTTGATTATTGGTAATAAGAGAAAAACTAGCATGAGAAAACCGAGGATTGCTGAAGCAATTATGAACGGGCTTTTCTCCCTAAGCCATCCTTCTTTCATATCACTCACCCGGCAATTGTTGAACGAATTCTCTAAGTTCTGATGGAACTCTTGATACATCATCCGTGTAAGCTGGATATATAGAGTTTTGTCCACATTCATCAATTATGTTTCTTCCATCCTCGCTAAGCATGATTTTTATGAAATCCATCGCCTCGCCTATATGCTCAGCGTTTTTAGGGATTGTTACTCCGTAAAGTATCGGTGCACCAGTTATTACCATGTGTTCATCATCCTTAGAGATTATTACGTTAACACTTGCATAATAGTCGTGCATTGTCCAGTTACTTAGGTTTATTTCATCTGGCAACTCCACGTAATTCAGATTATGTTGAACGGCTACCGACTTGTACTCGAAGGCATAATCAATCTGGCCAGATTCTAAAAGTGCCAAAAGCTCAACAGATTTCGGTCTCACAACAGTGTTGCCGTGCTTCCACAAAGTTGTGTTGATAAGTGGATCAGAGAAATATATTGATGCTAGTTCGAAAACCATTAATGCCCGATAGCCGCATGGATCACAGTTAGGGTCACCCCTTCCAATTCTCACTTTATCTCTGCTGAGTATTTCATACCAGTTGGTTGAATTGATTTCGTTGTTGTATTTGCTTCCATCCGTATAGGCTATTACCATTTCGTTGGAAGCGAAAATTATGACCCAGCTTGCGTGGTTGTCATACATCATCTTTGGAATAAGATTGTAATCTGCTACGGCTAATATGTCGCAGCTTCTGTTCAAATCCGTTATCTGTCTTATTGCGTCAACGCTGCCTGACGACTCAAAGGCTACTCGAATTCTAGGGTATTTATGTGAAAATTCTTCGCCTATTTTCTGCATCGGCACTGATAGGCTTCCAGCTTGGAATACGGTTAAGTAGTTAGGGAACAAGTATCCAGACCAGTATGAATAGAAGAAACCGCATAGGGCAATTACTATAAGTGTTGTTATCGTTGCGATAATTTTTTTCGACGGCATCCTATTCACCGTTATGTTTTTCTATTCATATCGGCTAAACTTATAAACGTAACGCAACAATAAACAAACAGAATGCTCACCCGCAAAAAACGCAAGGCTTCATGCAAAATCTGGATAGAATACAAAGGAAAACCAGTTCTAGGCAAGGGCGGAGCTGAAATTCTCAAACAAATCGAAAAGGAAAAATCAATTTCAAAAGCCGCAAAAAAGCTTGGCATGTCCTATCGTTACGTTTGGAATTACTTGCAAAAGATGGAGAAAGCCATCGGCGAACCAGTTGTGCAGACTTATAGAGGCGGTAAATCAGGTGGGGGCGGTGCGAGATTAACCAAGATTGGTGAAAGCTTGTTAAGTGAGTATAGGCGTGTGGAGGGCTATTTGGGTGAGGTTCTCTCCGATGAGGAGTATTGGGAGGCTGTTGGGTTGAAGATAAGTGCTAGAAACCGTTTGAAAGGAAAGGTTAAAGCCGTAGAGAAAAATGCTGTCACCGCAAAAATCAAGGTTGAGATAACCGTGCCAACTGTTGTAACAGCACTAATCTCAAGGGAAGCCGCTGAAGAACTAAACATAAAAGTTGGAGACGAAGTAGAAGCAGTCATAAAAGCAACGGAAGTCATGATAGCAAAATAGGCTATTCCACAACATATCGGTAAGCTATGTGCATACCCGCCGTCTGACTCTTCCTAATGATCCGTAGTATGTCTCCGGGTCTCGCACCTATGGCTTTAACTGCTGGATCTGAAGCCTTAATCTGCGGCAACTGGTACGGCTGAATCCTACATTGTACAAGCAACTCTTCCCTTTCTTTTGGAGTTAAAATTTCATGTTTAGGGACAAGTTCATGCTCGAAAATGTCAAAGGACGGAAATATTCTGGGTAAAAGCTCAATTTTCTTTTTCTTTGCATTCAGCTTCGCCGCATGAGTGTATCTTCCACCTGTGATTATTATTCCCCTCTCCACGTTTGCTTCTTTCATGGCCTTACCCAAACGGTTAACCGTTAGTATGCCAACGGTGCTTTCTTCAGGAATACACCATATGAGGGCTTTCTGCTTTTCTTTAGGAATTTCAATAAGATAGCTCACTATATCCTTAACCTTTTCCTTCTTAACGAGCTTGTATTTCCTGAGTTTAATTAAAACATTAGCCTTGCGTTCTTCTAGACTTTCCTCTTCAATCAAACCGTAAACCCCATCTTAAGAGCAGTCGAAACCTAAATGAAACATTAACCCTTAAACTTTACGCTTTCTTTTTTACTTTAGGGTTAACTTTTATTGTCTCTTCCTGAAGATTTTGCCACCGTCATCGTATTGTCCAGTGATATATTCACAGCCTGTTTTCACCAGCTCACAAGCTTCTTCTTACATGTGGTGTATAGAGCTCCCAAAGAGTTCAAGGATGGAAGAGTTCTTTCTCATAGCGCGCGCTTATTTCATGTTTGTTTTTCTCAGCTCATTTTCAAATAAATAGATGAAAAGCAAAAATGTTTTATAGTGTTAACCGGAAACTAACGTTTTCAGGGATTTAAATGGCTGAGAAAGTGGCTTCCGGAGTAAAGGATTTAGTGATCAGCATTATAGGCTTGATCATAGCGATAATCTTAGCGGTCTTTGCGCTGGGACTTGCCAACTGGGGAATGGAAATTTTTGGAATAACCGAAGAAATGTCAAGAGCGGCGGCATTGATAGCAGTTGCAATAATCATAGGACCAACGATAGCGGCATTCGCCACCAAAAAATACTTCTAAAATCTCCCTTCTTTTTCTTTTTTACTGGGAAAATGAGCGCTCTATGAGTGGCTTAAAAATTGGGCGGATGTTGAGTCTTCTATTCACCCATTATCCAAACAAAAATTTTCGTTTTCTCATATGTTAAATAGGTGTTAATTGTAGTGACAAAGGCATTAAATTTTTCTTTTTCTATTAGGCGCGCCTTCTATCCACGTTTAAAGCCGAACATGAAACCAGCTAGAAAGCTTCCCATGAAAGGTGAGAGTGATATTAAGCTGATAAGCCATGAGGCTGCTTGACCAGCAAAACTAAGTAAATCCTTTAATGCACCCCAAAGTTCTTCATAGTTTATGCTTATTATCTCGCTTGTGCCTAGATAAAGAAGGAAGATTATGAATAAACCCATCA
>DAOUSM010000066.1 GCA_030627225.1 Candidatus Bathyarchaeota archaeon
GGGCGATCTCTCTCATGCTTAGAGGAGACAACTCCACAAACCTATGAAAAATTACTTGATTATGCTATTTATAACCTTCTAACCAAAAATGCCCTCAACGACGTGACATCCTAAGCAAAAATAGTCTGGAGTAGTCAATGTTAACGATTTTATGCGTTTCTCATATTAACCTTCACAAAACCTTTAGGCACCAGTTTTGCGATTTCTTGCCCTATGCCTCACTCGTTTAATACCTCTCTTTTGAGATATTAACCACCTAATAGAAGAGGCTTATAATGGAATATGCTACATATTAGCGTTCAAAAATCCAACTGTCTATTTTTTATACGCTTCTTAAATTAACCTCAGCTACGATAAAAATTCCGCCAACAATCACTTGCTAAGCCTAAATAAAATGGAAAAAAGGGAAAAATGAATTTTGCTACTCTGCCCTTTCCTCTCTCCGCCACATCACTCGTGGTCTACGCGCTGAAAGGAATATCGTTGCAGCTATTATGATTGTACAGACGATTATCAGCACCACTTGAACTGTGAAAAGCGTCACAATCTGCTCCATGTAGCTTGGAGTTTCGGGAACGTTAATGTTGGCATAGCCATATTCAAATCCACGATCTGTGCCGATTTTAACTTGAACAGTCGTGTTTATTGCCCTTCCGTCTGTTGGCACAGTGAAAGTTATATCGACTACTTCGTTAAGAAGTTTGGTTCCTTTTCCAGATAGGGGAACATCCATTGTGTGAGTTTCGTTGCCTACCCATGTTCCGCCAACATACGCCCTCCAAGCATAGTATGTTATCGTGATATTTTTAATTGTCACTGCGACATCTCTGTTGTTGTAGAATGCAACGTAGAGAGTTCCTTTTTCTCCTGGAGCATAGTTTGGCTTACTAGTCCAAACCGTTACTTCGTCAGGTTCTTGTGCATTTACTAGAGGCGTTATCAGAAGCATTGAGACAGCCATTATGATTAAGGCAATTATTTTCTTATTCAACTTTGTCACCTAAACCGTCTGTTTTAAGACTGAAATTATTTAAAACTTACCCTTAGCGACTGCTGATTTTCCGTAAAAGTTCCTTTATTTCCGCTACTGACACATTTGACTTTATTCCTTTAGGATTAAAATGTGTTAAAGAGGCTTGAAAGCCCTCTTTTCTTAAAGCTTTAATAACGGTCCTAACGGGTGGAACCGGTAAGGCTAGTGCATCACATAGTTTATCAAGCACGTAATACGTAATTGGAGCTTCAGTCTTATTTTCTATCAAAGTCAGAATTTTCCTTATTCTTCTTCCAAGTTTGAATGCTCTTTGCTTAGCTTCCTCTTCCATTAATTTGCAGAACTGTTTCTCGAATATTCTTCCCAACCATAATGGTCCTGCAATATTCATTTTTGAGCCGCATTCGCTGCATTTTATAGAACGTTCAATGAGGAAAAGTTTTTTCGCCGTTTCTCTGTGGAAACATTTGAAACAATGCAGTATGTATCCCATATTTTTTATGTTTTCATCAGCTTTTTTCGCGCCATGCTCTATTTTTGCGTAAACTCTGATGTAATGGTCTGTGCTGTGACTGAAGACCATGTTTACGCCTAAGTCGTATTTCGCCGCCATCATTGCTAGACACCCAGCTAAAAGCCTAACAGCCAACTCATGGCAGTATTCCGTGCGCAAGGGTTTTCCGCCATACTTTCTGATGCATGCCCTTGGATGAACCCCGCATAAAGGTGCCATATCCGTTGCTGTTAAAGCCAGAAGACCACCGTTGCGTAAAGCACGGATAGCGGAATCAAGATAGGGCACAGGAGAGCCGAACGGGTCAACATCTATAGCGTCAAATCTTTTGCGTGGTGCACCATAACTGCCTAGGAGAAAATTTGCATCTTCGTTTTTCACGGTAACTTGTTCGCCTAGCCTATTCATTTGCACATTATGATTTGCAAGCTCAAACGCTTTCTCGTTAATATCGTTAATTAAAACCTTTTTAACACCTTTAACCTCTGCTGCGAAACGTATTCCTCTAACACCACAGCCAGCTAAAGGCTCACAAACAGAAATTTCACGCTTAAGCGTCCTCTGATAAGCTTGTAGTGCCAAAACCGCTATGTCTCGGTTCAGCTCCATAACGGGATTATAAAAAACCGGAGCCTTCGAAGGAGCATACTCAGAAGGCGACTTTACAAATGCTTCAAGCTTTGGAACCAGAACCTTGACTTTACCTTCTTGCACGATTTCCGTTGGGAAACCTATCTTAAAGATTTCATCGCTCATGTTTTTCTTCTTCACCCTAAATTATTCACTACATAAGCCATAACTATGACAAATCATTTAGGGGATATTAGACTTCTGTTTAAGAGGGAAAACTTGTTGAAAAAACGATTGCTGTTCATAACTGGCAGCCCAGGCACAGGAAAGACAACAGTGCTTTTAAAGACCATTGAAGCCTTAAAGGCCAGAGGCTACAGTGTGGGTGGAATGGTAAGCCGTGAAGTTCGTACATGCGGAACACGTGTTGGCTTTGAAATTTTAGATTTAAGCAGTGGTAGAAGAGGCTGGCTTGCCCATGTGAATCAGAAGCACGGTCCACAGGTTGGCAAATACCGCGTGAACTTAGAAGACCTTAACGGCATAGGTGTGAACGCAATAGCCAAAGCCATTGAAAACTTTGACGTAACCGCGATAGATGAAATTGGACCAATGGAATTACATTCAGAAATGTTTAAAGAGGCTGTTAAGAAAGCTGTTGAAAGCGAAAAGCTTGTTATTGGCACCGTTCACTGGAAGGTAAGGGACAAACTGGTAGAGGAAGTGAAGACGAGACAAGACGCTGAAATACACAGAGTAACGTATGAAAACAGGGGATATCTACACGAAATTATCGTCGAAAAGGCCGCAGAATTTCTGGCAAAAACCACTAAAAAATAAACTGTTTATAACTTTCAAGGTGAATTTAGTTTAAAGAAGGAGTTTCCATGTTGATTGCTGGCGCTGGGTCTTGTTCATGAAAGCTAATTGCGTAAGGTAGAGCAATAAAGCAATCCAAGATCCGAAGATCGCCCGCAATCAATACGGTTGTTCATTATATGCAAAGGTTATCTTGAGCATCTAGTTACTGATTAACGAAAGTCGTGAGAATGTGAATAGCTGGGTTGATAGGAAAGGGATTCACGGACGACTTATGAACTGTAAATGGACTAGGAGAAATACATTTTAGCGCGAACTTGAAGCAGCTATTTCCATCGCACAAATCTCACTAAGTTATAAGTGGGAGACTTTAACCTTAAGGTTTTGAGGATACACGTGAAGAGTCTAGACTATAAGGCAAACGAACCTATTTACACTTTTAAGTTGACTAGAAAAAGGGAAGTTGTCCCCTTAATTAAGAAAATACTTCCTTATAGTCGTCATGAGGAGAAGATAGAAAGAATGCAATTGATCCTAGAGTTAAAAGATAGAAAATGCTGGTCGCCACAGATAGAGAGTAAGGTAAAACTGCTAAGAAAACGCATTAAGTCTGAGGTTGTAGAATATAAAAGGCAAGCTGAGAAAGATTATAGAAAAAGGAGAGCAACGAAGGGCCGATCTCATAGACTCATACTTGGTATCGACGATGCCGGCAGAGGAGCGGTTATTGGTCCACTCGTTATTGCAGGAGTTCTGATGAAGGAGGAAGACATACCCAAACTTGTTCAGTTAGGCGTTAAAGATTCGAAGCTTTTATCTCCACGAAGGCGTGAGCTGCTAGCCGTTGAAATTAAGCGAATCGCCCTAAAACACAGCGTGATAAAGTTGTCGCCAAAGGATATTGACAAGGTTGTTCAGACGGGCAGAAAGCTTCACAAATTAAATAGGTTGGAGGCGCAGACCATGGCAAAAGTCATTGAGTTGCTTAAGCCAGACATAGCATATGTTGACGCTTCAGATGTCCTAGAAGAACGCTTCAAAAAGCACATTTCAGAATGTTTACCTTTCAAAGTTGAAATAATCTCAGAGCATAAGGCTGACAGGAAATACCCAATAGTTTCAGCTGCTTCGATAATTGCTAAGGTGGAAAGAGACAAGGAAATCGCTGAGTTAAAGGAAAAACACGGAGATTTTGGATGCGGTTACCCAACGGATCCAAAAACCATAAGCTTTCTTAGGCAATGCCTCAAAAAATTCGGAGAATATCCAGATTTTGTTAGGAAATCATGGAAGCCTGCCAAAAAGGCTAAGAGCGAGAAAGATTCACGTCAAATGAAGCTTATTTAAGGTTTACAATCAAGTCTTCTGGACCCCTAATCTTTGAGAGTTCCTCGCTGTGGATGCATGAAATATCCTTATTTAACGGTTTACGTGTGTCTGTTATGAGAACCGGATGTGCTTGCACGATTCTGCTGACGCTTAAGATTTCGTCTATTCTCCTGTTCAACTCTCGCTCTCTATTGTTTGCAACTCCACCTATTATTTTCATTCTTTCCTCTGGAACGTCGATGAGGAAGTCGAAGGGCGCCCTCTTAACGGGAGCCACCATAATGTTGCAGCGGGCGAGTTTTCTGAAAATCTTTTGTAGAAGCTTATTTCTGGTGATTATGTGTTTGGCTGCTGTTAGAAAGGGCTTGTGCTGATTTTTTGATTTTTCAAATATGTTTATTGGTTTTGCGACAGGAATTCCTAGAGTGCATATCAGGTTGTATGCTGCTGACACTGAGGCTTTAGCCATTCCTCGTTCGTAACTGTATAGGGTTCTCCTCGATATACCCATCATCTCAGCAATTTCGCCGATGGATAAGTCCAGCTCTTGTCTTCTCCGCTTGATTGCCTCTGCGTCAATATCAACGTAGTAGCCTCCCGGGCCAGCCTGAATTAGCGGATATATTTTACGGAGCACAATGTTCTCAAATGTTTTTAGAGTGACTGCGAAAAGGTGATGTCGTGAATAGACTGTGTCGTCTTCTAATGGTTTTTCACGTGTTTTCTCGCTTATCAGAAGTGAAGAAGCTGAAACGCATTCAGATATAACTCTGAGTTCCATGGAGTCGTTTGGAGAAACATTCCCGATGTCTGATTGAACTTTTATAAAAACTAGGATTTTGCTTTTTCTGGCTGCGAAGTCAAAGCAGCTCGGCCGGGAAAAGCATCTTTGAGAAACGGTAAAACCTGCTTCCTTCAATATGGCCTCTGCGGCCTTTACACTCCCCGTCTCCACATAAGTCATTGAAACGGCACATAGAATATCATGACATTGTGAGATATAAAGTATACTTATCTTCTATAATTGTAATCTATTACTACTCCCGCAAGCTCCCTTTTTCTTCTCCTCTAATCTGATATTGAACGATAGACCAGTCATCGTATGAAATTTTTCTCCTTTCTTCTGTTATAAAATGTAGGTTTACAAAAGAAAGCAATTTGACCTCGTTTATAATGACTCAACAGTTCACATAGCCCCTGCTTAGCCCATCAATCAAAAAGTCTCAGCAACGCTCTGTTTAAGCCCATGCCACTCCTTTTCGTGGAATTTTGATGTGCGCGTATATAAACCCTCGTTTAGCTCTTTCTTCCTGTTCCTTAATCCAAGCTTCCAGCCCTATTTCCTTTAGACGTTTTCCATCTTCAATCGTTATTGGATACACTTTCGTGTAGTTCTCGATGAGAGAACATGGATATTCATCGCATAGGGGACATACGGATACTTCCTTCTTTTTTGCGCATAACCTTATCTTACAGGAAGAGGGGCCACCGCCAGTCCTACAGGAACATTCATATTTTGTGAGTTCGTCAAGGAATTTCCAGAAAATTGGAAAAGGCTCTCGCATGGA
>DAOUSM010000087.1 GCA_030627225.1 Candidatus Bathyarchaeota archaeon
AGAACCTATTGTCATTTCAACTCAACTTAGAAGAAGGAAAAATTCTCGTTCAACTTGCACGCAAAGCCGTGGAAGAATACTTGAAAAACAGAAAACGCATCAGCCCCCCAGAGGTTATCCCTAAAAAGCTTTTGCAACTCTGCGGCGTATTCGTCACCATAAACAGTGTAAAACATGGAGGAAAGGAACTGAGAGGATGCATCGGCTACCCGTATCCAACAACCCCCTTGGCTCAAGCAGTGATCGAATCCGCCATAAGCTCGGCAACCCAAGATCCAAGGTTTTATCCGCTCTCACTAAGCGAACTTGACACGGTGGTTTTCGAGGTGAGCGTGCTTACTCCGCCCCAAATGATAGAGGTGGAAAAACCGGGTGAATATCCCTCTAAAATCAAGGTTGGAGAAGATGGATTAATCGTTGAGAGAGGCATGTTTAAGGGACTGCTTCTGCCTCAGGTACCAGTTGAATGGAAATGGGATGACGAAGAATTTTTATGTCAATGCTGCATTAAGGCTGGTTTACCTCCAGATTGCTGGCTGCTGGAGGGCACTAAAATCTATAAGTTTCAAGCCATAATTTTTGAAGAGGAAAAGCCCAGGGGCGAAGTGATGCGAAAAACCCTCGGCGGGAAATAATCCAATGCGAGTTTATTTTGCTCCATGCGGCATCGGCCTGGGACACGTCGGGCGATGTGTTCCAATAGCGAGAAAACTTATGGAAAATAATGCTGAAGTGATGTTTTCAACGTATCGAGAAGGAATACGTTATGTTGAACGAGAAAAGCTTCCACTAGTTAAGGCTCCGCCCATCGGCTTTCAAGTAAAACCAGATGGAACAATAGATTTCAAGCAGACAGCGGTCAACCCTGGTCCATTTTTCGCATCCTTCACCCTTATGAAACAAGTTAACGCTGAAGTAAAAGCCATTGAAGGCTTCAAGCCGGATATTGTTGTTTCAGACACACGTGTCTCACCTTTATTGGCAGCGCAGATTTTGGGAATACCTAGAATCTGCATCCTAAACCAGTTTCAAGTGATAATCCCACGGAAAAAACGTTTTCTACGCTTAGCAAGATTTGTAGACTCCGTAACGCTCATAATTATCGGGAAAATTTGGACAAGCGGAAACATGGTCCTGATCCCTGATTTCCCCAAACCATACACAATATGCGCTGGAAACCTAAACATTCCGAAATCCTACAGAAAAAACGTAAAACTAATAGGTCCAATATTGCCGAAACGGCCAGACGAGCTACCAACTGAAAATGAACTTCGCAAAAAACTAAACTTACCCGTTGATAAACCGGTTATTTTTGCACCTATAAGTGGCCCAATCAGGGAAAGAGCCTTCTTAACCGGAATTTTAAGGAGAATTTTTCTCGAGTTTCCAGACGATTATGAAATTGTTTTATCGCTTGGCTACCCAAATGCTAACACAGAACCCATACATCACGGTAATTTAACGGTTTATAAATGGATTCAAAACCGTTTTGAATACTTGAAAGCCTGCGAGTTGGTTGTAAGCCGTGCTGGACATGGAACCCTGACGCAGTCGATGTGTTATGGTAAACCCATGATTCTTGTGCCGACACCCAGCCACACAGAACAGCTTAACAATGCGAAGCAAGCGGAAAACTTGGGTGTCGCAAAGGTGATTGAACAGGAGGAATTAAGCAGAGAAAGCCTTCTAAGAAACGTCAAGCAAATCTTGGAAAGCGAAATTCCTGAAAAGCTTGAACAAATTAGAAAGGAAGTTTTGGAATACGATGGCTTGGAAAATGCTGCTAAAATAATAGTTGAGATAGCTGGAAAAGGCGGCTAACAAATCCTGCAACATTAGAAGTAAACAAGTATTTTAAATTTGAAGAACGCATAAGTTAAAGTATGTTCTTACCACGCAAAATCCTAGAAGAAAAACTTCGGAACATGCTTGCAGAAGATGTTGGGCAAGGGGACATAACCACAGCATTAATCGTTCCCGCAGACAGCACTGCAGAAGCAGAAATAATAGCGAAAGAGGCTGGCGTAATAGCAGGAATAGACGAAGCGAAAATCCTTTTGGAAAGCTTAGGACTCAAAGTTGAAGCTTTAGTTTCAGACGGAGAAAAACCGAAAGCAAAAAAGGTATTAATGAAAATCTCAGGAGACGCACGAGCAATACTTTCGGCTGAACGCACAGTCCTAAACATAATCTCACGCATGAGTGGTATAGCAACAGCCACGAGAAAGCTAATAGAGAAAATCGGGAAAACTGGACTTAAAACAAAGGTCGCATGTACACGAAAAGTTGCACCTGGCCTTCTATATTTCGATAAAAAGGCTGTATTAATAGGCGGCGGCGACACACACAGGCTTCATTTGGACGACATGATTTTGATAAAGGATAATCATATTGCGGTAGCGGGAAGCGTTGAAAAAGCCATAAAAAATGTTAGAAAAGAATCCTCATTCAGCAAAAAAATTGAAGTTGAAGTAACAAAAGTCAAAGATGTTTTAATTGCTGCGAAAGCTGGAGTAGACATAATCATGTTGGATAACTTTTCTCCAAAGCAGATAGAGAGAGCGATCAGATTACTTAAAAAAGCAGGGCTTTACGGAAAGGTTTTGCTCGAGGCAAGTGGCGGAATCACTGCTGAAAATATCCTGGAATTTGCATCAACAGGAGTTGATGTAGTGAGTCTAGGTGAGATAACGGATAGCGCAAAAGCACTTGACATAAGCTTAGAGATTACAAAGGTTGAGAAGAAATAAGTTTACTATTAGCCTTGCGTAAACAATGCAATTATGGCAGCTTCTATAATAGCAGCTATTAGCAGCATCACAGCGCAAATTGAAATGAATATGCATGTATTTACAAGTTCTCTTTTTCCCTTATGTTGTATTATGCGCCAAGTTAACCATGCACTTTGAGCAAAAGCGATGGAATATGCCAGAAACTCCAGCCATGTAAATGGAAATATAAAAAGAAAAAGGAAAACCATGAGAGGTGGCAAATTTTCGCTGATGCTTTCTGCTGCAATTACAACGCCTGTGCTATACAACACATAACATCCAAAAACGGGTCCCGCAACAGGTACAAACATTGCTAAGCATATCATGAAATTGTTTCCGAAAATAAATGAAGCTTGTTGTACGATTGGCAGGCTGTCTATAGTTTTTCGCATTTCCTCAAGATTTTGTTTTTGTTGAGCTGCTTCTTCGGCGCTAAGCGGAGTTAACACGCCGGCGATTGTTATGATGATGGAAAGGATATAAACCGCTGCAATTGTTAGAATTCTCTTGCGTTTTGTTGTGGCGTTTTTCCAAAAGTTAAATGCCAATCATGCAACCCCTTAGCATTTTACATTTTCGGAGTTATTTTTAAGGTTCGGAAACCCCTTGCACATGGGTTTAACATCTCCACGATATTAACTTTTTTCAAGATTTCTTTGGTATCTTCCGCATATCCTCTAATGTCGTGTTCTGCGGCTATAAGCGAGCAAAGGTACACTCTTTTTTCAGTTAGCTCGTGCTGGCATTTGGAGGGTAAGCCTAGCAGAACTTTTTGGTTCTCGTTGACGGCTTTTTCGGAAGTGTATATGATTGCGTGTGCTCCAGCGGTTAACTCTGCAATCCTCACAGGGATGCTTTCTTTGCCTATGGCTACTACTTCAATTCCATACCTTTGTGTAATTTCGCCGGCAATTTTTCTCAGTCTGGGCAGAATTTTTAGAAGGTGGCGTTTTGCTCTGCCTGAAATTCTCATGTTTGAGAATTGAATTGGAGATAGCCGTTCAAGCGGGATAGCACCGAGAGACATGTCAAGGTGAACAATGTCGGCCTTTACTTTTCCAAGCAATTCTCTGCAAAGCTCTGCTTCATGCACTATAACTTCATGTCCATTATCCGCATTTGCAAAGATGGGTTCAGCTAAACATGCGCTTGGCTCTCTATAAGGCGGGTTTACTAACACAGCCGCAGCCGCAACAATTGACAATGGCTCAAATTTATCGCTTAGTATGGCAGCAGAAGAATCCGCTGCGATAATTTTCAAATATTCCACCTTTGCCTTCTATAAAGGGATAATAGAATTTATCTTTGCTGCTTCAGCAACATACCGATTATTTTAGATGCGTTCCTAAAATGAACATCTCTGAGCTTTTGGCTCGGCTCGCCATGGGTTTTATCAGTTTCACAAATTCAAAATGCTGTTTCACCTTTCCAATGAAAACGTCGAGCATGTCCCCTTGGAAAACTTTCACAAAAAAGTTTCCAGAAGGTCTAAGCGTTTCTAGGGCTATTTTTAGTCCTTGTTGAGCTAGGTCTATTTGGCGTGCATGGTCTACTTCCCATATTCCTGAAATGTTTGGCGAGACATCAGAAATAACGGCATCGGCTTTTCTTGGAAGAAACTCCAGTATTTGCTGCAACGTCTCCTGCTCCGTTATATCGCCTATTATTGTTCGAACATTACGCTCAGGGAAAGGTTTGATAGGTCTTAGGTCAACCCCCAAAACGAAACCCTTGCTTCCAACAATCTTTCTTGCAGCTTGCGTCCAACCGCCTGG
>DAOUSM010000099.1 GCA_030627225.1 Candidatus Bathyarchaeota archaeon
CGGTAAAGCTTCTGGAAAGGGATGTAGATGTTGCTGGAAAACTGAAAAATTATGAGAGTGGAAAAGAAGTTTTAGAATGTGCCGAAAAGTTAGCGGCTGAACTTGAAAAGATACACGGAGAGCCTTCACCAGTTGTTATAGCTTCAGAAAGGTACGGAATTGCAAATAAGATAGCCAAAGAACTTACCATAGTCGAGGCTCCTCCCCGAATAAGCTTAGAACAAAAATTAGATGCCATAACCACGCATAAAATTCTTGGATACCCTATCCTAATAACGGTTGTGGCTTCGATGTTTGCATCAATTTTTATTGGAGGGAACTTTCTGTCAGCTGGTTTGGAATTTTTGTTTGAGAACTTGCTTCTATACATTGAAGGAGCGCTTTCTTCATTCTTACCCAAAATAGTGGTTCACTTGATTAATAATGGAATTTTAGCTGGAATAGTTGCTGGGATAACAATAGCTTTACCATATATCGTACCATTTTACATAATTCTTGCACTACTTGAAGACAGCGGTTACTTGCCACGTGCAGCATTCCTTATGGATAATTTAATGCACAAAATAGGGTTACATGGCAAGGCATTTATCCCATTAATGCTGGGTTATGGCTGCAGCGTTCCAGCATGCATTGGCTGCAGAATAATGGAGACAGAACGTGAACGTTTCTTAGCTGGTTTTGTGGTGGTTCTGATTCCATGCGCTGCAAGAACAGTTGTTATTTTGGGTTTGGTTGGCAGATTCATAGGTTTGCATGCGGCTTTGGCTTTATATGCTTTCGACTTAGTTCTTGTTTTTGTCTTAGGCAGAATTGCGTTTAAAGTTCTGCCAGGAGAACCTGTTGGGTTAATCATGGAAATGCCGCCTTATAGAAAACCTTTAGCCGAAAGTGTACTAGTGAAAACTTGGGGTCGAACAAAGGATTTCGTTTACATAGCCTTTCCAATAATTATTGCTGGAAGCGTAGCCATAGAAGCCTTAGCCTTATCAGGCTTTATGAGTTATGTAGTTGAAGCCGCAAACCCACTTACTGGCGGCTGGTTAGGACTTCCACCAGAAACGGGAATCCCATTAATTTTTGGAATTCTGCGCAAAGAATTGACACTTATTCTGCTTTCGGAACTTATTCCGCTAGCGTCGTTAACTCCTATTCAGATGATCGTTTTTTCGCTGGTTACCATGATTTACATCCCATGCATAGCAACCATTGCCGCATGCGTAAGGGAATTTGGATGGAGAAAAGCCTTAGCAATAACTGTCATTGACATAGCGCTTGCCCTTTTATTAGGCGGATTAGCCTACCGACTGTTATCATTAATGGCAACATAATAACAGAGAAATGTTACAATCGTAAAACATCTCCAGTTTTTAATGGCCGACACTTATCTTAAAAGGTCCTTTACAGTAACCTCTATCCTTTCATTACTTGCACCGACAAGATGGAAACCGCCTAAAACTCCATAGACTTTACTCGTTTTCATTAATTTCTTTGCATAGTTCACCGTGTTTACAATTCCAGCGTGGGCGCATCCTGCGATAACTACTAATCCTTTGTTTTTAAGATTGAAGATTAGGGCTTGATCGTCCAGCATTGAGTCTTTGATTATGCGGTCTTGGTCGATGGTCCAGAAACCTCTCACGTTTTCATAGCTGGTTATGCGTTCTATCTCACCTGTAGTCGTTACGCCTTTTGCGATTTTTAAGGGATCCTTTGTTAGAAGGGGGATGCCGCCAGCTTTTTCCACATCAGAAATCGCGAAACTTAAACCGTTAAACCTCAGCTTTGGATCAACACTGAATTTTGGGTTAAAAATCCTCGGGTGAGCCACAACTGGAACAGGTTTGCCCATATTTCCTAATAAATTGATCAAGCATTCTCCATGATCATAATGGCCGTGACTGAGCACTATGACGTCTGTTTTGCGCAAGTTCACGTCAAGAATGTCAGCGTTATTGAGCAAAGCCTCTGCAGAGGGACCGACATCCATCATAATTTGGACCGTGCTTTTACCAATTTTAGCCTCAGCAAAAACTGACAAACCATGTTTGGCTATGAGCCTTGAACCAGTCTCAGCCACAGAATCCTCTATTAAAATGGTCAAACCTAATTCGTCAACCATTTTCAAACCCTCAAATGGTTACCTTTATGGGTCATCGCTGTTTAAATTTATCCATAAAACCGAAATTGTCTTAGACCGCGATAGACACACCATGAGAGCCATCAAAGCTGACCACCTGAAAGGCAGTAGGGCTGACCTATTTGGAGCCTAATAACGGTGATGCATGAAAAACTAGGAAGGGTGGGTTCCGCACACCTTGAGCAAAAAATCTGCAAGACCTTCCATCAGGCGAACAACAAATTCCACGTTAAAGTCACAGAAAAACGTAAATAAACACCGACAAAACATATCTCAAAGCAGCCGAAATCAAGTAAAAGTGGCCGAGGTGAGGTAGCATGGTAGCCTACGGGCCTGTGGAGCCCGGCGCCCGGGTTCAAATCCCGGCCTCGGCCCTCACCGTCAATCAACTAAAGACTAATAGGTTAAAACTTGCTTTTTACTAATGATTGAATGGAGTCACTGATGTAATGCAAAGGAAAAGGCTAGTTTTCCCATTCTCTGCAATCGTGGGTTTAAACAAGCTTAAACTAGCCATTTTAATTAATGCTATTAACCCGAAAATTGGTGGTTTACTTATAAGAGGGGCGAAGGGCTCAGGGAAAAGCACTATTGTCCGTGCCTTGGCTGATATTCTTCCAAAGATAAAAGTCGTTAAGGAGTGTCCATTTAACTGTAACCCCTACGATCCATCTAACATGTGCCCCCGATGCGGTGAAAAATACAAAAACGGAGAAAAACTACCGGTTGAAGAAGGAGAAATGGTTGTTGTTGATCTTCCTCTAGGTGCAACAGAAGATAGAGTTGTTGGGAGCTTAGACGTAGAAAAAGCGATAAAGTATGGAATAGAAGCGTTGGAACAGGGAATTCTAGCTGAGGCAAACCAAAACATTCTCTATGTAGATGAGGTTAATCTATTGCCAGACCACATCGCAGATGATTTGCTAGACGCTGCAGCTACGGGATGGAATATAGTTGAAAGAGAAGGGATATCTGTAAGTCATCCTTCCCGTTTCATATTTATTGGAACAATGAATCCGGAAGAGGGGGAATTAAGACCGCAGCTTCTTGACCGTTTTCCATTATCAGTCACCGTTGAGAGAATAAACTCTGTGAAAGATAGGATGGAAATAGTTAAAAGAAACATGGAGTTCGAGGCTGACTCTGAAAAATTCTATGAAAAATACGCGTCTTTGCAAGAAGAATTGCGGAATAGAATAGCGCAAGCGAGAAAAATGTTAAAGGAGGTCATTATTCCAGAAAATCTCCTCGAAGCCATTTGCAAAACATGTTCAGAGTTAAAGGTTGACGGCTTACGCCCAGACATAGTCATTGCAAAAGCAGCCTCAACGTTAGCAGCTTTTGAAAACAGAAAAGAAGTAACGCTAGACGATGTTTTAGTCGCGGCTGAGTTTGCCTTGAGCCACAGAACGAGGGAGGGAGGATTCCTCGAACCAGCAACCCCACAAGAAATAGCAGAGGCTTTCAAGGCAACAGTAAAGAAAGTTTTTCAATTCGAAAAAACAGGAGAAACAACAAAAAAGGAAATTAAAAAGAGAAAGTTGTTAAAGGGAAAAGCCGTTTTCTGGGCTAAGAAAGATGCTACAAAGGAGGAAGAAGAAAAAGCAAAAAAAGAGAATCTTTTTAAAAAACTCCGAAGAAAACAGCTTGAATTAATGTTCCTCATTAACCGGTTAATGGGCGGTGTCCTTTTCGGAATTGGAAAAAAGTTGAAAAGAAGCCCGAAGAATGCACCTGTTACTGATGGTCTTCAAGTAGGCTCCAATAAGCTTCGTGGAGAAACTTATGAAGAAAAAGTTGAAAAGAAAAAAGGCAGCTTAAAGGGAATTCCCACGGTCAGCGACGCTGCTAGAGTGCCAGAAGCTTCTCAAGGCATTCCAATTATCAGTAGTTTAGAAAAGAAAATTGTTTCTCCGTCCAAATTCTTTCTAAAAATGGGAAGGATCAAAACTAGGAAACGGAGTGTTTATGCTGGAAGGCACGCTCAAACAGTAACGACTCTTCATAAGGGTAAGCCTTACGGGTGGAAAATTCCACATGGAAAACCCGTCGATATACATATCCCTGCAACTATCCGAGAAGCAGCTAGAAAACAGAA
>DAOUSM010000159.1 GCA_030627225.1 Candidatus Bathyarchaeota archaeon
TTAGGTCTAAAGTAATACAAGCAGAAATTAAAAGGCAATAGGCTACTTTTAATATAGCTTAAAATAGCTATGAAATGGAGATGCAAAATGCTTGAAATCTACATCATTACAATTCTAGCTGTACTTTTTACGGTTATGTATACTGTTGGAAGTAGGTGGAACTACAAAATCCAAAAGAAAATCTGGGCAACACTATCCAAAGAGATAAAACCTTACTGCAAGTCCGTCGCGTTCAAAGGCCTTGGGTCAAGCGGCTTCAAAATCGGCTGTAAACCTACAGCAGGACCATTCACTAAACTCGAGGTTTCAACCGTTTTATTAAATAGAGAAATATTCCTTTACCACCTAATATCTAAATACGAAGGAAAACGTGACAACATCATAATAAAGTCAAACTTCAAAACTACTCCAAACTTCACTCTGGAAATCATAAAAAGAGGAAGTAAATTTCATAAAGAAATATTAAAAAATCCTAAACTCAAAGAAACCCAACACGAGAAACTTTCAGAAGACTTCTTTATATGCTGTTCAAAACCGAATCCAGCCATGGAGTTTCTCTCAAATAGAAACATTGTTTCCAAGATTAGAAAACTCAGTGACCATATAGAAAGACTGTCGATAACGAATAAAGAGCCGCATTTACTACTCTCCTGCACAATGGAAGAAGCAACCATCCCACAGCTTTTAAGCTTAGCTTCACTTTGCGGAAAAGTTGTAGAATCAAGCTTCAGATAAAATTAACAGCATAACCTAAGTATGGCAGGAGACGGAAGACATTATGGAAAGAATTTTTTCCACGTCCTCCATAAAATTCTCAACATGACTGCTTGAAATCCTAAAAAGAAGAAGTCTCTTTGTGAAATTGCAGTAAGTTACGCATTCCAAATGAGCCAAAGTCACATTTTTACGCCTTAAAAACATCTTTTTCCGGCTCATCCATATGGCATATTGAGCTTCATGACCGCCGACATACGATTGCTTTCTTTCCACGACTTCACCTTTCTTATCCAGTTTTTTAAACCTCTTTTTAATAAACTCCAAGGGCTGGAAATCATTTCTGAATTCTCTAACTTCCACAAAAAGAGGATATGCTTGATTTTTCTCCTGATTTAAGAGAAGGGCATGCGTGAAACCTGACGTCACCCACCTAAATCCTCCCTTAACAGTCTCTTTACCAAGAGCGTGGCATTCAGGCGGCTCAGGACTTTTGAGAATCCTCCAAGAATCTGGCATTCTGAGAAAAACGAAAATTCCACAACCTAGCAGGGGATTAACAGCAGCAAGCACAGCCTCATTCTCTTCGTTAGATTCCATATTGTCTAGTTAAATTTCCTTACTTAAAAGAGCTTTCGCAACACCAATGCCGTGAAAGACGCAAAAAAATAAAAAGTATATCGACGTTAACAACAATACGAATGGTGTATCTAAATGGGCGAGAGAGAACTTCTCATGATTCCAGGTCCAACAAATGTGGATCCTGCCGTCTTGCGCGCCCTAAGTAAGCCAACGCTATCACACACGGACCCGGAGTTTGTTAAAATCTTTAAAGAATCTCTAAATAACTTGAAAAAAGTTTTCATGACCCACAATGAAGCTTTTGTTATTGCTGGATCAGGGACGCTGGCTCTGGAAATGGCTATTGCCAACATAATAGAGCCCGGAGATAAAATTCTAAACACTGTGTCCGGTTTCTTTGGCCAATATTTCGTTGAAATATCAAAAGCCCATGGAGCATTGCCTAAGGTTTTAGAGGCTCCATGGGGCAAGTCCATAAAGCCAGACCAAGTTAAAAATGCTCTAAAAGAAGGCGATTATAAGGCTGTCACAGTTACCCATGTTGAGACTTCAACAGGAGTAACGAATCCCATTAAAGAAATAGGCGAAATTGTTAAAGAATATAGCAATGCATTCTACATCGTTGACGCGGTTTGTTCGCTCGGCGGAATGGAAGTTCGAGTTGATGACTGGAACATAGACGTTTGCGCGTCTGGATCACAAAAATGTATAGGTGTCCCTCCTGGTTTAGCTTTGCTTTCCGTAAGCGATGAAGTTTTGAAGTTTCTGGAGAAGAGGAAAAGCCCTGTGAAATTCTGGTATGGCGACTTTAGAAACTGGTTACCCGTTATGAGAGATCCATCACGATACTTTGCCACTCCGCCGGTTAACATGATTTATGCCCTTTCCGAAGCGTTGAAAGTAGTTCTTGGCGAAGGATTAGAAGAAAGGTTTAGGAGACATCACATTCTTGCTGAAGCCTTTAGGGCTGCGATGGATGCGCTGAATCTTAAACTAGTAGCAGATAGGGAATATGTGGCCGACACCGTCACAGCCGTTTATTATCCCAAGAATATTGAAGATAACGCATTCCGAAGTGAAATGAGACGACGTGGAATAGTGGTTGCTTCAACTCTGGGACCTTTAAAGGGAAAAGGCTTTAGGGTTGGCCACATGGGAAACGTGAGCCAAAATGACATAATGTCTACAATAGCAGCAATAGAAGCGACGTTAAGAAACATGGGATACCAGTTTAACTATGGAGCAGGATTGACAGCAGCTCAAGAGAAAATCCTTTCTCTGCAACAATAAACACAGAAAAAGCCTGCCTTTCAAGAATCAATAGACAAGTTCACAGTTAAAGTCGCTAACGAGTCCAACGAAATCAAGTTAGCACCTTGAAGCGATAAGTTTATGAGCATAGACTTAACGTGTATTCTGGGGTTTGCCGGCCATAGGGCGCGGGACCCACCTAATCCCGTTCCGAACTTAGAAGTTAAACCGCGCTCCGTTCCCGGCTGTAGTGCGGTCTTCGGCCACGCGAACCCGGGAAAGCTGGCAGCCCCACCTTAAGTGTTAATTTGGAGGAGAATTACGTGAACTACCCACTCATGAATGGTGTGGGCTTCCTGCTTCAACGATGGAGCTTGCAGGAATTTTGATAAGTTCCTGTAGAGGTTCCATCTCGACAGGCGCATAGGGCTGTCCCAACCCCGATAAGACTCTCTCCAATATGTTTAGAGAGGCATTATAGTCTCTATCCAA
>DAOUSM010000058.1 GCA_030627225.1 Candidatus Bathyarchaeota archaeon
ACGGAAAACGGAAAAGGCAAACTTTATGTCTCAAAAGAGAGAAATCCCCGCTTAAGCTATTATGAAAGATTTCTCTAAACCTAAGACGAGAGGAGAATACGTTTGGAAAATGCGTTAAGCGTGAACCGTTTGGCATGGAAACTATTAAAAAAACTATGCGAAAACCAAGATTTTTACGGAGTGAAGGTTGAAAAGGCAGGCTCTGGAGCAACAGTTGTAGATGCTGGAATAAATGCTAAAGGAGGATTTCAAGCAGGAAAAATCATAACAGAAATCTGCATGGGCGGATGTGGAAAAGCAGAAATAACGTATAGAAAGTACGGAGAACTTGAACTTCCATCAATATTCGTTTACACAGACCACCCCGTCATTGCAACTTTAGGCTCCCAGTTTGCAGGATGGCAAATAAAAGAAGTGGACTATTTTGCAATAGGCTCTGGACCGGCAAGAGCCCTTGCATTAAAGCCAAAGGAAATCTACGAAAAAATAGGGTACAAAGATGATTTCGACAAGGCTGTTGTGGTTTTAGAAACCGACAAGTATCCACCAGCAAAACTGATAGAACGCTTTGCAGAAGAATGTAAAGTTTCATCTGAAAACCTGGCAGTAATTTTGACTCCAACAGCTAGCATAGCCGGCGCGACGCAAGTTTCAGGCAGAATAGTTGAAACTGGAATCCACAAACTTGGCAAGCTTGGATTAGATCCAAATGTGATTTTATATGCTTGGGGATGTGCTCCTATTCCGCCTATCCATCCGAAGTTTACACAAGCAATGGCAAGAGCAAACGATGCAATCCTTTATGGAGGAACAGCCTACTACATTGTTGAATATGACAACAATGAAGAAGAACTAAAGAAAATTGTGAAGAAGGCTCCATCCAAAGCCTCCAAAGACCATGGGAAGCCATTTATAGAAATCTTCAAAGAAGCAAACTATGACTTCTATAAAGTTGACCCCAATCTCTTCGCACCAGCGGTTTTGACTATTAATAACATAAGGACGGGTAACATGTTCAAGGCTGGGGAAATTAATTCTGAGATATTGACGAAATCGTTAGGTTTTAAACATGAAATGTAAACAAAACTGATAGTTATTAGACCTATCTTTGCCTAACCTTAATGTCGCCCATCATGTTTATTTGGGTGTTTTCACGTTGGATTTTACAACTCTCGCCAAAAAATAGCCAGAAGGAACGGTGTAAAGTGCTAGTGTAGCGTTAAAGATTATTACGAGCGGAATCATCATGATTATCGCATCTTCAGGCAGGCTGTATCCAACTGGGGGTGGAAAACGAAGCAACTGCCATTCTATCAAAGCCATAATTCCCGCCCTTAAGATGATTCCAAACGTTGTGAACGAAACAGTCAGAAAAGTTTCGCCATGTTTTTGAGAATGCCTTTCAACAATTTTTTTTGCGATGCCTATGCCTAACAGCATACTTAACACAGCTGCCAGGTTGTAAAGGGGTCCTGTAGGAAGGTCTCCAGGAAATACAGCAAATAACACAAGGGTGTTCATTACGGCTATTGCAATTCCCACTTCAGCCCCATAGAGTAAGAACGCTGCGACTATTGGTATCTCCCATATTTGGTATTTGAGAAATGGTGCGTATGGCGCTGGAATCTTTATAGGCGAAAGGCTAAGAGCAATTGTGAGCGCGGCGAAAACGATTATCACGGCAGTCGTTTTAGTGTCCATTTACAACCCCATTTAGTTACTGTGACTTTTTGTGCTTTATAATTATTTAAGAGTAGCTACTCAAAAAAGAGTGAACTAAAGTGAAAATCTTCTCGAAAAACTTGAAAAATAAATATGGCTTATGCATATTTTCTATCGGGAAGTTCATTGTCTGACATAACGAAATTTTCTTCAAAAGACATTAAAGGCTGGCTTGAAAGCGAAACCAGCTCAATCTTTATTCCAGTTCATACGAAGGCTCAAAAACTACTTAACGAAATGAAAAGGGCGCTTGAGAACGTCGCAGATGTTTGTAGAATGCTGTTGGAGAACAGTCGAAAAGAGATTGAGAAAAGGAACATGAAGACTTATGGCAGAGCCAGAGCGTTAAACAAGCTGGCACGCATATTTCTTGAAAGAATACAGCAGATTAAGGTTCCAGACGAAGTCTTCTATGACAGCTTCCACGACTTCGTCCAAGAAACCCAAAAGGCATTTATAGTAACTGAAGTTGATGTCAGAAGATGGTTTCCAAGGATATCGCCCTTCTTCATCCTTGACAGGAGAAAATTCCTAGCCGTTTTCGAAAAAGCGAAAGAATCCTTGAAAGAACTTCAAAGCTTTCTAAAGAAAGAGTATGTTAAAACCAAAACCTTAGAGGAAACATTCCAGCTCATCGACAAGCTTCTAGCTCTCGAAGGACAGCTGGCAGATTTAGAAGCTCAGAGAAAGAAAACCGAAGCTGAAAGGGCTTCAATTGAAAGGGAAATAGCAGAAATTCAACAAAAGATAACGGATTTAAAAAACAGAGAAAGCTTGACTCAACTAAGTCAAATTGGTGTTGATATAGAAAAGTTAAGAAGGGAAATGAAACATAATCTAAGGCATATTCGGAAACCGTTTATCAAATTCTGGAGACTGGTGTTCCGTAAAGGCGGTTTGACACCCGAAGAGCTGAAGAAACTCGACCATTACATTAAAGATCCGTTCGATGCCTTTGTAGCAGAAGAAGTGGGATATCCCTTGTTAAAGCAGATTCTCCAAAAGCTAGCCCGTTCAATGTCTGAGGGGAAACTGAAACTGAAGCATGATAAGAAACGAAAGGCAGAACAAGCCGTAGACAACATTCTCAACAATAGTTCTTTAGATGCTCTTCACCAAAAATGTAAGAGCGCAATAGTTCGTAAAAAACAGCTTTCAACATCAGCTAAAGTAGCAGAAATAAAAGGAAATCTCCTGAAACTTCAGGAAGAGCTTGAGGAGTTAGAAAGAAGAAAGAAGCTGGCCGAATCTGAAGAAAACGCTATAGAACGAACCTTTAAGGAAACACTGGAGAAAATCCGTGACCAGAAGAAAGAGATAGAGAAGAACGTTTTTGCTTTTACGGGCAGAAAAATCCTTATTGAATGAGTTTAAGGTGTAATGGTTGCAGACAAACCTCTCGCAAATAGTTAAGGAAGCCCTAGAAGTTCAATGCGAAGAATTTACTCGTTTGGTTGAAGAGGCTGCGCGACTACTCGCCAAAGAAAATGGACAAGTTGGAAACTTCAACATTATGGGTAGACTTGTTAAAATCAAACCTTTAGGCGAAGCAATAATAGTTGGTGACTTGCATGGAGACTTGGAAAGCTTAATCCAAATCCTAAAAGAAACCAATTTCCTATATGAGACTAACCAGAACAATAAAACTGTTCTAATTTTTCTTGGAGACTATGGCGATCGGGGCGCTTACTCTGCAGAAGTCTACTATGTAGTCTTAAAGCTTAAGCTTCTATTTCCAGAGCAGGTTATTTTGATGCGTGGAAACCATGAGGGACCAGAAGACCTTCTAGCTTCTCCACATGATTTGCCAATACAATTTCAAGCGAGATTTGGTGAAAAATGGAGAGAAGCATACTCAAAAATCCGCGAACTGTTCGAACACCTATATAATGCGGTGTTTATGGAAGAACGTTACCTGATGATTCATGGAGGCTTACCACTACAAGCAAAAACCATAGAAGACTTAGCCTATGCTCACATCAAACATCCGAAGCAAAAACTGCTTGAAGAAATGCTCTGGAGCGACCCAACCGAAATGATTAGGGGAGTATGTGAATCTCCAAGGGGTGCTGGAAAACTCTTCGGCGAAAACATCACGAATGAGGTGTTAAGGAGATTTAGCGTTAAAATTTTGATAAGGGGACATGAGCCCTGCGGAGACGGCTTTAAAATCAACCACGGAGGCAAAGTTTTAACATTGTTTTCACGAAAAGGGCTGCCATACTTTAACCTTTATGGTGCTTATTTGAATGTTGAGCTTTCCCAAAAATTCGAAAATGCAGAGCAGCTAATCCCTTACATTCACAAGTTTTAGGTTGGCCTTTATCCAGAAACTTTAAGAACATAATCAGTAGCATCTTTCACAGATTGAAAAGGCAGAAGGTTTGTTTTTGAAGATTGGAATTTTAACGCGAAATGAGAACTCTTGGAGTTCAATCCAGCTTCGAGAAGCACTGGCTAAACGAAACATTCCGTACGTGTGCTTCAGCTTTCCGCGATTGGTTGCGCGTGTCGGATATAAACCATACTTGAACATTGGCAACATTTGCATCCCAGAAGAGTTAGACGCCTTAATAATTCGCCCAGTTGGACAAGGCTCCTTAGAAGAAATAGTTTTCAGAATGGACATCCTATACCGCCTTCAACGTTTAGGCTTATACGTCATAAACCCGCCTGAAGCAATTGAGCATTGCGTTGACAAGTATGACCTTCTAGCAATTTTAGAAGAGAATGGCATTCCTGTGCCGCGCACAGCGGTAACCGAAAACGTTGACGAAGCGTTAAAGGCTTTTAATGAACTAGGCGGAGACGTCATTGTCAAACCAATTTTCGGTTCAAGAGGGATAGGATCAACGAGGATTACGGATCCGGAAGTTGCCGCCACAATATTTAGGGCTATAACGTTTTATCATGGCGTAATATACATTCAAGAGTTTGTTCCCCACGGCTCTTCTGATATCCGTGCCTTTGTCGTAGGCGACCGTGTTGTTGCAGCAATGAAGCGTGTTGCAAATACCTGGAAAACTAATTATAGTCAAGGAGCCCGCCCGGTGCCTATGGAGCTTAACAAAACGCTTGAAGAGATGGCTGTTAAATCAGCAAGTCTTATCGAATGCAAAATCGCTGGCGTGGACATTCTGGAAAGTTCTAGAGGGCCTATTTTTGTTGAGGTTAACAGCCAACCGGGATGGAGAGGCTTACAGTCAGTTACAAAGGTTAATATTGCTGACGAAATTGTTGGTTTTATCCTTTCAGAATTGAAGAAGTGAATATTATGTTGAAAGTTGAAATTGTTAAGGTTGACGTTTTAGCTAAAAAGATTCGCAGAATGACAGATTACGTGGCAGAAGAGAAACCGCTTCACATATTTCTAAACAAAATTCATTACGCAACCATTTCCTGTTCACCCTCAAACCTGAAAGAACTGGCAGTTGGGCATCTGCTTTCAGAGGGAACAATAAAATCAGTCGAAGAAATCGAGGAAATAAGCTTCAAAGGGAAAGACATCTGTCATGTTGAACTAAAGCCAGATATCGACCTAGAAAAGAGACTGAAACTTTCAAAACCCTTTTCGCGCGTAATTCTTTCAGCATGCAACAGTCCATCATCATATCAAGTTTCCGCAAAACTTCCTAAGATTAAATCAAACTTGACAGTTAAAGCTGAAATCATTCTAAGCTGTGTCAACCGCCTAAATTCTATTGCTGAGACTTTTAGAAAAACGGGTGGAGTGCATGCTGCTGCAATTTACAAAAGTGATGGAAATCTTGTGGCTTTCGCCGAGGATATTGGTCGCTACAACGCTGTTGACAAGGTAATAGGCATGGGAGCCTTAAACAAAACTAATTTCAGCGAATGCTTTCTTGCTTTAAGTGGAAGGTTAACAGGCAACATAGTCCTTAAGGCGGCGAGGGTTGGCTTACCAATAGTTGCCTCTTTGGCTGCGGCAATAGATTCGGGTATTGCAGTTGCTAAGGATGCTGGCTTAACCTTAATTGGATTTGCACGAGGAAAGGATATGAACATTTACACTTTTCCGGAAAGGGCATTATAACTTAGTCAAATCGTAGATTTGCAAGTCTATTTGGTGGCCGTTATTTTCCAATAGTGTGGTTTATCCTTTAGGAGTTCTACTTTTGCTTTAGTGAAAGGGGCTAATAGCTTAGAAACCTCGCGTTTCGTAAAGAAGTGGTGTAGTTCTTCAAAGCGTTTTTCCTCAAAAGCTTCTAAAATTCGGAAGGTGTTATTTTCCACCCTCTGGCCTGTTCCGTACCTAGGATCTTTCACGGAAACGAGGTTTGTCAAGAAAACGCCGTTTTTCTTGAGGACTCTGTAAACTTCATCCATGGTCTTAACGCTGTCCTTCTTTATAGCGTGGTGTATGACGCTTACGCTGATCACAGCATCGAAACAGGAATCACAGAACGGGAGGGTAGTCATCGTTGCCCGAATAAATGATGCATTCGTAAGCCTTTCCTTCTGAACCCACTCGTTTGCCATTCTCAGCGCACTTTCTGAAACGTCAACACCAACAACATCAAAACCGTTCTTAGCCAGATAGACACAATGCCTACCCGCACCGCAACCTAAGTCAAGCACACGTTCAATCTTGCAA
>DAOUSM010000150.1 GCA_030627225.1 Candidatus Bathyarchaeota archaeon
GGATGCTAGAAGTAAAGTCCATTAAAGAGGAAAAGCGTTCCCTCGATTTACTGAATAAACTATCAAAAAGGAAAAGGATAAAACAGTTAATTCCGAGAACTTGACATATGTCTAAAAAACATAAATTTAAACCCAAAACGGAGGTGAAACCTCACAATGAGTAAAGATCAAGCCATTGGCGGGCTAATTTTCATAATCTGCATCGCTGTTGCAATTGCCTACACCATTGCATTATTCCTGCCAACACTCGAGACAATCAGACTATGGCTCGTCGCCATCCCAGTATTCATCGCCTTCATCGCAGTTCTAGGCATAGGCGCCTGGATAGGCTGGACCATGGCAACAACACCACCTCCAAAACCAATGGAAGAAATCCAAACCCAAGAAACAAAAGAAGAGATACCTGAAAAGGAAAAGCCTTAGGCCTGCTATCAAAAAAATAATAGCAAGACACCAAAAATCTCCGCCAATCAAAACAAGCAAGCTAAGCATTAAAGATTACAATCAATCTTGAAATCGGAAAACTATCAGAGGTCATCAGTTGTACAATACTAAGTCGCAGACAAACAAACCCAAGGGCCTAGTGGCTTTCGACGTTGAAGGAGTCTTACTGCCTAAAAGGCGTTACATACCATTTGAAGTAACCAGAAAACTAGGATTTTCGAAATTCCTAAAGATAATCGTTCTCGGCCTTCTCTACGAACTAGGCTTAGTATCGCTTGAAACAACGTTAAAAAAGATCTACATATGCCTCAAAGGCTACACAATAAATGACTTACAACACCTCTACAGAAAACTGCCAGTAATCCCCAACTCAGAAGAAGTTTTTAAAAAATTACGTAAAAACCGTTGGAAAACAGCCCTAATAAGCTCAGGCCTTCCACAAAGCATTGTCCAAGAACTCGCAGCCAAGCTTAAAGCAGATTACGCATTTGGTTTAGAGTTAAAAACTGTCAACGGTGTATTTACAGGCGCAATAGCAGGAACCGTCATAGAAAAGAACGGAAAAGCAACAGTTCTTAAAGAAATTCTCCGTCGCGAACAGCTCTCTCCACAAGACTGTACAATAGTTGCCGACGACAGAAACAATCTACAAATGTTTCCATACGCCAACCTAAAAATAGGCTTTAATCCAGACTTCATGTTAAGCGCCAAATCAGACCACATTGTAACCGGGAACTTAAACGAAATTTTACCAATCATAACAAAAACTGAAAAACCTAAGTCATCCCATTCGAGAAACCGTATCATACGCGAAATTATTCATATAGGCGGCTTCACAGTACCCTTCATATGCATCTATCTCCTTAATCGCCATTCTATGGCATTTTTAATATTCCTTACAACTCTCCTCTACATTATGTCCGAGTTTACAAGAATTGAAGGAAAAAACTTCCCAATTTTCACCCCAATAACAACACGCGCCGCTGTCAAACTAGAACTATACGAATTCGCAACTGCCCCAATCTTCTACGCTTTCGGCATAATAATTTCGCTACTAATTTTTCCGCCACAAGTCGGATACGCGTCGATAGCCACGCTCACGTTGGGCGATGGATTCGCAGCAACATTCGGCAAAAGATTCGGAAAAGCACGATTCCCATTCAACAAGGCCAAAAACATTGAAGGCTCATTCTGCGGCTTTATCTTTGCTTTTCTAGGAGCAAACCTATTCATAGACCCCATTAGAGCTTTCGTAGCCGCCATAACCGGAATGGTTGTCGAAAGCCTTCCCACACCAATCAATGACAATCTAATAGTCCCCTTAGTTACCGGCTTTGCATTAACCCTAACTCTGATCTAACAATACCAAAATTTTCTATGCGTATTCTGTTCCGGTTATCACTATGTCAAAACTGAAACTTGTAACCTCAGTTATATTTGAAGATACAGAAATAGTTAAGACCGCCTTAACAGCAGATCCAGAGTTCAACACGTAACCTTCACAACTCCAGTTTAACGTTATATGATTAGAAGCTGACAATGGACTCCAATTATCAGTCGTCATATTAAGCCTTACAGGCATGTTACCTTCATTCTGTATGTAAACCGTGACATTACTTGTGGCACCAGGCTCTAAAAAGCCCCAATCAATAGAAGTCACATTATCTGTACATTCGCCATCCCAATACACACCTACTCCAACAGCCTTAACATCCCCAGTGTTAGGAATTCTCTGATATGCCGTAAGCAGACCCGCAGCCCAAACACATAAAACTATCCCTACAATTGCAACCGCCAAAACCGCTCTAAGGGAAATTTCTCGCGTAGCCATACTTTCCACCATCTCCTAAAGCCGATATATTAAGTCTTAATAAACATCACTGTCGAAGGCAACTACAGAAATACACATCCAAAACATTTCAAGCCAAAGGGTACTACATTAAAAACGTAAACAGACATAACTACTGTTCAACTAAACATTCACAGAAACCATCCCGGACCTTCGAGAGTCTCATATGCTTTTTAAATTCACTTCCTCGTATAATTTAATAATTTAAAATGAACTAAAATGGTGGGCGACTGAAAGTGGATGCGATAATTCTGTGTGGTGGGAGCGGCTGGAGACTTAAACCAGACATATGGACCCCAAAGCCTAAACTTAAAATAAACGATGAAACCCTCATCTCCCATCAAGTAAACTGGCTTAAGAAACACGGAATAGACAGTATCATCCTAGCAACAAACAACTCAGACCTGATAGACGATCAGTCAGTAGTTTATTCAATAGAAGAAAAGAAACTTGGAACAGGCGGAGCCGTCAAAAAAGCTACTGAAAAAGTCAAAGACGACAAAGTCTACGTCATGAACGTAGATGACATAGTATTCTACAATCCGAGAGAACTCTACGAATACGCGGATAAAGGCGCAGCCATCCTGCTAGCCAAACCAAAACTACCCTTCGGAAAGGTAACCACAGAAGGCACATACGTCCTACGTTTCGAACAAAAACCATTACTCGACTTCCACGTAAACGTAGGACACTACGTATTCAAAAAATCAATTATAGAAAAAAATTTCCCAGAAGAAGGAGACATGGAACTGCAAACCCTCCAGAACCTAGCAGACAAAAGAATGCTAAGAGGATACATCTACAACGGATTATGGCTAACCATAAACACAATGAAGGATCTTATAACAGTAAGAGAATACTTTAGCACGTCAACTAAACAATAAAC
>DAOUSM010000074.1 GCA_030627225.1 Candidatus Bathyarchaeota archaeon
CACCCTTTGTCACCCCGAGTACTTGCAACGGTTCTGCAATGATGTCACCCACAGTCATTCTCGGGTTCAGAGACTCATATGGATCTTGAAATACTATTTGCATTTGCCGGCGCAACGGTTTCATGCTTGCTTCATCTAAATGGGTGATGTCTTTCCCTTTGAAGTATATTTTTCCCGAGGTTGGCTCAATAAGTCGCATAATTACTCTACCCGTGGTTGTCTTTCCACTTCCGCTTTCTCCAGCAAGCCCTAGTATCTCGCCTTTTTTCAGCTCTAGATCTATTCCGTCTACAGCGTGGACGAAAAGTTGTTGTTTAGAAAGCAAGGATCTAAAGAAACCCACTTTTACTGGGAACCACTTCTTTAAGTTTTCAGCTTTCACTATAGTTTCTTCCATTAATATCACCCTTTAATGAGGTGACATGCTACGAAATGGCCCTTAGATGCTTCCTTGAATTCGGGATCCTTTTTTCTGCAGATGTCCATTGCGTAGCTACAGCGTGGGTGAAATCTGCAACCTGTTGGGGGGTTTAGAAGGTCTGGCGGTGAACCATGTATTGATACCATTTCTTGCTTGTCTGCGTTAATGTTTGGGAATGCTGAAATTAAACCTTGTGTGTAAGGGTGTAGAGGTTTTTTGAACATGCTTACTACATCTCCAAATTCAACAATTTTTCCAGCGTACATGATTGTGAGTCGGTCGCAGGTTTCCGAAATAATTGATAAGTCATGCGTAATCATTATTACTGCCAAGTTTAACTTTTCTCTTAGTTCACTCATTAGCTTTAGAACTTGAGCTTGGACAATAACGTCTAGGGCTGTTCCCGGTTCGTCTGCGATTAGAATGGCTGGGTTGCATGCTAGGGCCATGGCGATCATTGCTCGTTGTCTCATCCCACCACTAAACTCGAATGGATAGTTTCTTGCCCTCTCAGGTTCCAAGTTCACCATTTCAAATAGTTTCGCCACTCTTTCTTTCGCTTCTTTTTTGCTTATTTCAGGTTCATGGCCTCTAATTGCCTCAACGATCTGGTCTTCTATTCTGTACACAGGGTTCAGGGCGTTCATGGCACCTTGGAATATTAGAGATATGCCTCGCCATCTTATCTTGTTTCTCATCTCTTCTTCAGATAATTTAGTGATATCGTCGTCCTCGAAGAGTATTTTGCCGCCCATTATTTTGCCGTTCGAAGGCAGAATTCTCAAAATGGATAGGGCTACTGTGGTTTTGCCGCAGCCTGACTCACCAGCCAATCCCATTGCTTCTCCTTTTTCTAACGTAAAATTGATGTTTTCGACGGCTCGGACAGGTCCTCTCAGGGTGGTGTAGTAAGTTGTTAGGTTTTGTATATCTAGCAGAGACATATGTATCCACTTTCAGCGTATCTTTTGCTTGTAGATACAACAAGCAGGGTTTATATAAGCTTTAAGTAAAAGACAAAAACTTTTTATGTTGTCGTGATGGTGTCAAATTTGCGGGATGTCGATGAAGGATCGATGGAAGGATAAGAATGTTGACCTATCGGTTTTAGTCGATTGTATCGTTCGATTTTTTGCGGAAAATCTCTTTGCTGTTTCAGTTGCTAAATCGGGTGGAGAGTATCGAATTGTTGCACGGCCAAAACGTTTCCATGGGATAGCTGAAAATATTTGTGTTTCTGTTAGTGGTGAACCAAACGATTTCTCAGTAAAATTTATTACAGGTTCTCATTCACGTGCTCTTGTGAGATATGGCACTCTTACGGCGATTCTGGGTGGAGGTTATTTAAGCCTGAAAGGTTTGAAATCATTAGAAGCGTTGGAGAAGTTAGGTAAAAAGTTTTGGAAATACGTGGATGAGAAGGTTTGGCAGTTGGCGGGTTCAGCATCCCCAGCGAAGTCCACGTGAACTTTCAGGCGCTCCTCGTTTCACCGTCTCTCTCTAAGCCTTGGATTCAATATTTCATCTAAGGCGTATCCCATGAGAATGAAGGCTGTTGCAAGGAGAGCTATACAAATGCATGCGGGGAAGATCCAGAACCAATACTCTGTGAGGCCCATGGCAACTGCGGTTCCGGAAGCATTAAAGTCGTACAATATTTTTCCCCATGATGGAACCCTAGGGTCGCCGAGTCCAAGCCAACTCAGTGAGGCCTCGAGTATTATGGCGCCGGGAACTGAAGTTGCGAGCGTGACGTAGACTAGAGCGAAAACGTTGGGAAGGATATGTCTGTTTATTATGTGAAGTTTCCCTGCTCCGGCGGCTTTTGCAGCCTCAACGAATGCTCTTTCACGTAAGCTTAGGACCATGGATCTTACGGATCGTGCAAAGCTCATCCAGCCAAAGAATGTAATGATTATTATGATATTCCAGATGCTTACGAAACCGGCGACTTGTTGTAGTGCTACGATAAGAACTATAAACAATGGCAGTGTTGGGAGAACTAGCAGAAGATCGGCAAATCGCATAATGCCTTCATCAACTATGCCACCGACGTATCCTGAAACTAATCCTAGAAAGAGACCGATCAGTGTGGAGAATAGAGCGGAGAGCACGCCGACAATTAGAGATACTCTCGTTCCGTAAACAATTGACGAGAATAGGTCGCGGGGGAACGGTTCTGCGTTGTCTGTTCCTAAGATGCCGAAGGCATTGCCATATATTACGCAATCTAAATTGTCTAGATAAACCTTTACGTTTTTTTCCTCTGGGAAGATTATCTGAACAGAAAAGGTATAATTGCCCGCGGTTGCAAATATTCTGTCCGTCGCAGGAGAGCATTTGACATTCTGTATAACTTCTGGACGAATTGAAGTAATGCCATCGTGGCTATAGGGTCCTGGTTGTTTAGGTATAGCTATTAAAGGAAATAGTTCAGGTTCGGTTTCTGTTTCCTTGTAGAACATAATGTTCATTATTACCTCGGAATCGGGGCTTCCTTCAACACATATGGAGTAGTGGATAAAGAAAGATCTCGGCGGTTCCATGTAGGGGTATTCGAACCGTCTTGACAAGGTCACATTCGCCTTTTCACCCAATGTTCCCGTAGGGTTGTATGATATTTCTATACATCCATCATTATGGTATCCTTTTTCGCTATTGTAGTTCACGCTGACAAGCTCTGGGTGCGTTGTTTGCCAAGTCCAATAATCGAAACTTTCACTTGAAGTAAATGTGTGGTCAGGAACTATTTCTATGTTCTCTACAACATCGGTTCCAGTTAAGTAAGTTACTGTGAAGCGTGTTCCATCGGGATATCTTTTAACAATACTTATTTCTCGCGGACGCATGGGATCAAGCTTCCACTCATCCGGAAGGAGGTCGCGGCTAGTTCCGTTTGGGAACATGGCCGTTATGCTTTCGACTGTCGCAACCCGCTTTGTTAGACGGAGGACGATATCTGTGGCGTTTTCTTCTCCTTCGCGGCCGAATAGTTGAAACTCCAAGCCGTATTCTTTGATAATCAAGTTGTAGAACCGTTCTTCTAACTTTACTTGTCCCCTTGGTACCCACGGCACATATTTGTACCATGTGGGCTTGCATAGTGATCCAGCGATTTTACGTCCAGTGACTGGCCCGAAATATGGGTATTTTTCCCTGCCCACTTGCGGGTCTATGGCTTCATAGGGGCTAATTAAAGGTGCGAAAATTGCTAGACATGTGAAGAAAACGACTATGCCCACTCCAGTTACTCCACGTTTGCTCCGCTTGAACTGCTTCCAGAATCCTCGAAATCTTTTGAATGCGAAACCCATTTTTTCTTTACGAGTTGCCATTTTTTCACCCATACTTGACACGTGGATCTAGTACGCCATACAATAGGTCTGCAATAAAGTTTGCGAAGATTACACATAAGGCTAATATGTAGAAAATGCTCTGTAAGACGGGGAGGGCAGGGGGAGTCAGTGCCTTCCAAGTTAGCAGTCCCATTCCATCGTAGGAAAAAAGTGTTTCGGTGATTATGGCTCCAGAAACCATGAAAGCAAATGATAAAGCAACATTTGTTACGAGGGGCAGCGCCGCATTTTTCAAAACATGCTTGTATAAGATTGTTCTTTCTTTGAGTCCTTTAGCTCTGGCGGTGAGTACATAGTCCTCGGTGATTGTTTCTAGGATGCAAGCTCTCGTTAGCAGTATCCAGCCGCCAAAGCCGAACAGAAACAATGTGAATGCTGGTAGGATGATGTGACTTAGTCTCCCAGTTATTGTTTCTATTATGTTTGTGGGTGGTAAGCGGCCCCATGTTGGTGGAACGGTTCCCCCTGTGGGGAACCAACCTAACTGAATAGCGAAAATGAATATTATTATCCATCCTATGAAGAATATGGGAACGGAGTATGTTGCCAGTGAAACAGTAACCATGCCCGTGTCTAGGAGGCTTCCCCTCTTGTATGCGACTATAACTCCTATGAGCATCCCTACGATAATTGAAGTGACGGTTGAGACCCCCATTAGCAAGAGCGTGTTAGGTAATCTTCTCTGGAAGATTTCGTCGCTAACTTGTGTTCCGCTGCGGAAGGATATGCCGAGGTTGAAGGTAAGCATGTTTCTGAGTGATAGAATGTATTGCTCGTGTAGTGGTTTATCAAGTCCGAAATGCTTCTTTAGTTCATTGTATCTTTCTTCGTCGAGTTTCTTCAAGCCAGCCACGTAGGCTTCCATGGGGTTTCCAGGAAGCATTGAGAATATTAGGAAGTTAATTGTGATGACAGCCCATATGAGGATGAGCATGTAGACGAGCCTTTTGGCGATGAATCCTCTAAGTCCCATTTTTACGGCTCCTCAAGCCTTTTCCATAGTAGGGAAATGGTGATTTATTATTTAAGTTTTGGCTCCGAGTTTAAGCTTGTTGCTCGTTGAAAGTTGGTCATGATTTTATAACTTGACGATGATCAAATGTGATGTAAGCGTATGTGTGTGTTTTGCCTCGCTTTAGCGAAAATTGAATTGTTTAGTTTTGTAGAACATAAAAAAGGGGGTTGAGGAATGTTTTGTGGATTGCTTATGGTGGTATTGCGAATTTTTCTGCGTATTTGCCTGTGATTGTTACCAAGTCTAGTATGCCTACGTGGCAGAGGTCGCTTGCGTCTAGGTCTGCTCCTGCTAGGAACCGTGGGTCGAATATGCCGTCGCCTCTTGAGCAGTAAGCTGCCGTGGCTTTCACGACGTCTAGTATGTCGATCTTGTAGTGGCCGCTGCGTGGTTTTTCTGTGCCTTCCCAGTACCATTTCCAGTCAACCTCGCCTAGCGGTGGTGTTTCCATGAAGAAGTATGGGTTCTTGTTTAGGGTGCAGAAGCCGCCTACGTATGGCTCTACGGCTATTGGGTAGTGTGTGCCGTAGCTGTACATGGTGTCTTTCCAGTCCAGTCCAAGGTTTCCGCCTAGGTAGAAGCCTCCAGCACCGCCAGGTATAGCCTTATAATAGTTGATTGTTACAGAGGCTCCTTCTGGCACGTTCTCGTTGACAAAGACGTTGTGGCACCAGACGTCGTAGCCCGCTCTGATGTAGAAGTTAGTGCATTCGTGTATCGGC
>DAOUSM010000161.1 GCA_030627225.1 Candidatus Bathyarchaeota archaeon
GGATTATAACTTAGTTGGGGAAGGGGATGGCAAATGTCTGCAGTTCGAGTTGGTGATGTTCCCATCCCTATAGTGAACTATATATATCTTATAAAATATCGTAAATCGCCGTATTATGATATTGTTCAGCATATTCTGAAAGAGATGGAAACGCATTATAAAAAAACAGGACGCAGTTCTGAGATTATCTATACGATTAATCCTAGAGTTTTGCAAGAGGAAATTGAAAGGAAAGTTAAAAGTGAGAAAATAACTACTGTGAACATTTGTCGTACGATTCTAGCTCTCTTGTATGGAAGCAAACTTCGCGAAGAAGATGATTTCTACGTTACAACAACCAGTGGTGGTCGAAAAAACTATCATATCAAGATTAATGCTCACACCTTAAGTTCAATGTCAAGATTTGTGTGATCCGTCTTACTCGATGTAAATTGCTGGTCGACACGGCATAGCGGTTACGGCTCTTTGCAATGGGTCATGGCGTTCTTTGTCTTCTTCATTGTAAACTTTAATCTGTGCTTTGAATCGCTCTCTTAAAAAGTCCTTTGCATCCTCAATTACCTCTTTTTCGTTGAATACCTTGATTTTCAACAGGTTCTCCCTTCTTTTTTCAGGTATTCTGCTTACTTCTTTTACCATTTTTGAAGCAAATTTTGCAACTTCCTTAAGGTTTCTCTTTAAATCCTCTTCCACAGCTAGTTCTTTCATAAGTTCGTTTAGCTTTACTTCTCCATGCTTTGATTTCTCTAACATTTTGAGGTAAACTTTCCATTTCCATGAGCAAGCTGTGTAATAACATATTTTTTGAGGGGTGATTTTTGTTGCTTTTAGAATGTTTAAAGTGTCTTCAATTACGTCTTTTATCAGATTCTCTTGTTCTTCTGCATGTATATCTATGTGCTCTTCATTTATTTGTGGCCATTCTGCAAGTGAGATGAAGCTTTCATCTTTCATTTCGCTCCATAATTCTTCGCATAGATGCGGTGCAAATGGCGCAAGCAGCTTCAACCACACTTTCAAGGCTTCTTTCAAGATTTTCGTTTCTGTTTTTCCTTTTCTGCGCACATACCAGCGGAAGTCGTTCCAAATTTCGAAAAGGGCTATTTCTAGGGCTGATCTTGTCTTCATTTGTTCTAGGTTTTCAGTTACTTCTTTTATGCGATGCTGCAACGTGCTCATTAACCATTTCTCTAGACGACCGCTTTCTTCATCCTTTGCGTTTTCAATTATATTTTTTGCGAAGTTGTAGAATGATTCAAGTTTGTTTCGTGCGTCTCTCACGTTTTCGCTTCTCCAATCTGGGTCATCCATGCCTTCTGCACTTAACATCAGTGCGCATCTTGTGGCGTCTGCACCGTACTCTTCAATAGCGTTTTTCATCGTTACGAAGTTTCCTTTTGATTTGTGCATTTGTTTGCCTTCAATCATTAGCATGCCGTTAACCCCTATTGCTTTCGGCCAATGTTCTGGCGGGAATAGAGCTATGTGATGGAATATGAAGAATGTTAAGTGGTTTGGAACGAGCTCTTTGGCTGAGACTCTCAGGTCGACGGGATACCAGTATAAGAATTCTTTTCGCATTTCCTCCAATATTTTATCATTTATCCCGGATTCTGCAGCTATCGCTTTTGTGTCTCCCTTTCCATAGAAGATGTAGTTGAACACGTTTTTTGTTAGCGTCTCCGGTTTTACGTCGTATTGTCTTATGTGCTTGTTTATTGTGTAGACTGCCATGTAAATTGTTGAGTCGCTTAATGTTTCGATTATCCATCCTGGACCCCATGGTAAGGGTGTTCCAAGCCCTGTTCTTCTTGCGCATGCCCACTCTTTCAACCAGTCAATCACCGCCAAGAACCATTGAGTTGCTGTTTCCGGATAAATCTTCATTTTGCTCAATGCTTCTTTCGTTTTTTCCTTCCATTTCGGGTCTGAATATTTTAAGAACCACTGTTCTTGCAGAACTTTAACTATGCACGGGGTTAGGCATCTGCAAATAACTGGCTGTGGCAAGTCATACATGGAGTCGGCGATTCCGCGTTTTCTGAAATCCTCTATTAGGTTTTCTTTGACTTCCCTAACTATTTTTCCAGCATATTCCATGCAGTTTTCTTTTAAGACTCCGCTGTGGAACTCTTTTTTGTAAATGATTTTAGTTGCTTCTTCAGCCTTTGGGTCATACTGGTTTTTCACGTCTAATTGTTCCACAATTTCAATGGCTGGGTATTCGCCGAAACCTTCGACTTTAATCATGGAAGTTGGCTTTATGTTTTTCACAGTTTCAGGGTCTATGCCAAACGTGTGTAGGATTTCTGGTTTTTCTTGTAAATCTTTTAATGCAAGCCAGTCGTAGGGTGCATGTGCTGGAACGCTATAAACCACGCCTGTGGCATGTGCTGGGTCAACAAACCATCCTGGCAGAATCAGCAATTTTTCTTTAGTAGCTGGGCTTTCAAAGGTTTTTCCTATGAGTTCTTTGCCCTTCAGCTTTCGCTTTATTTCTACAGTTCTTCCCTGTTCTTTCAGCTTTTCAGCTGCTTTTTCGCTTATTATCCATTTCTCGTTATCCACTTGTGTTTCCACATAGGTTGCGTCCGGATGAATCCAAATGTTTGTTACTCCGTAGATTGTTTCAGGTCGGAACGTGGCTGCTGGCAGATATGTTTCCTCGTCTAACTTGAATTTTATCAGCGTATACTCTTCTGGTGTGACACCTTCGCCTTCTTGACGGTCGTGGTCTCCAGTTGGACTTTTGCATTTAGGACACCACACAACTGGATGCGTTCCCTTTGTAACGTATCCTTTGGCTCTTAGGTTTTCATATTGCCATTCGATAAATTTCTGGAAGGCTGGCATAACAGTGTTGAATTCTCTTCTCCAATCAACCGAGAAGCCTGCTCGTTTTGCGGCAATTCTGCTTTCGTTTGTGTAGTATGTTGCCATATAGATCGGGTCAACGAATTTTTTGAGTTCCTCTTCTGGGACTCCATCCATTTGTCTTAAAACTCTTCTGAATTCTTCGTCGCCCTTTGCAA
>DAOUSM010000187.1 GCA_030627225.1 Candidatus Bathyarchaeota archaeon
CGCATGGGAAGGAATGGGCCTTTCAGAAAACCGTGTAACTTCACCGCGAAGGTGTCGCTTCGAATAGCCGCCTCGTCAGCGTCCATGACTTCAAACTCTGCTATTTCAGCCTGGTTTTGGGCAAAGGCTAAGACAACATCCACAGCATCTGAAGGGTTAACCGCAAAAATGCCGCTATACATTTTCACCCCTGAAGGGACGCCTAAAACTGGCACTTCGCCACAGCCTTGCATGGCATCAAAGATGTCTTTGGCTGTGCCATCTCCACCAACAAAAACTATCAAATCCACCTGCATCTTCGCCATTAATTTAACAGCAGTTTTTGTATCTTCAGCTGTTGTTTCCTCGCCGATTTTCATGGGTAAAACTTGAACGGTGAGACTTGCCTTTTCCGCTTCTTCTTCACCCATTATTCCGGGGCATGTCAAAATTTCAATCCCTAATGGCGCTTCTGTTATGTTTTCTTTTAATTTTTGAAGGAATTCAACAGCTCTTTTTGGTGCTACTGGTTTGGCGCCTCTAGCAATTGCCTCTTTTAAGATGTCGTCTGTTCCTTTTAGTCCTACTCTTCCTCCCATGCCAGCTATTGGATTAACGATGAAACCCAGCTTCATAATTTTCATCAGTGACAAGATTTATTGCGTGAGCTATAAACTATTTTGACAGGCGGAGTGCCAGCCAAATGAAGAAGTCGAGAACCGGAACATTTTCCATTTTAGCCATATCGCCTGACTCTAAATTGATGGGCGTCGCCGTCGCTTCAGGCTCCACATCGGTAGGAGACAGAGTTCCACATGCAAAGCCTAGAATCGGCGTGATAGCCACTCAGGCATATACGAATGTTTCTTACGGAATCAGAGGACTAGAACTAATGACGCAAGGCTTATCCCCAAAAGAGGTGTTAAATAGGCTTTTGATGGAAGACCTTGAGAGAGAGCTACGGCAAGTGGCAATCATGGATTTCAAGAAGAGGAAGGCTGTTTTTACTGGCGCTGGTGTCCCGGAATGGCATGGAGAAGTAACAGGTGAAAATTATGTTGTAATTGGAAATTTGCTTGCTGGGAAAAATGTTGTCCCGAACATCGCTGAAGAATTTGAAAGGACAAGCGGAGACTTAGCATGGATGATGACGAAAGCGTTAAAGGCTGGAAGTGAAAGCGGTGGGGACAAGCGGGGTGAAAGGTCAGCGGCACTAATTGTAGTTAGTCGAGAGAAGGTGGAAGTGGAAATAAAGGTTGACGAGCATAAGGCTCCGATTAATGAGTTGATTCGGAAACTAGAGATTTACAGAATATAAATTGGCATGAAAAGGTTCGCTTATCTATCTGAAAATTCTTATATTTTGAAGACTCTAACATCGGTTACGCTGAAAAATTCACTTTAACAATGAGGTTGTTGAATGTCAACAAAAACCATGAAGAGAATTCTTGTGACTGGTGCCACTGGTCAAATAGGCTCTGAATTAACGATAGAGTTACGAAAGAGATACGGTGGCGATAACGTGGTTGCTGCTGGGCATAAGAGAAAACCCAGCGAGAAACTGTTCAGTTCAGGTCCCTTCGAGTATGTGAATGTCACTCAAAAAGACGAAATTGAAAAGGTTGTTAAAAAATATGATATTGACACAATTTATCATTTAGCCGCGGTTCTCTCAGCAGTAGGCGAACAAAACCACCAACTTGCTTGGAATGTGAACATGGGTGGTCTTTACAATGCACTTGAGATTGCAAGGGAACATGAGTTGGTGAGAGTTTTTTGGCCCAGCTCCATCGCTGTCTTTGGTCCAGAAACGCCTCGTGTAAACACGCCTCAGGACACTGTTTTGATTCCCACAACCATGTATGGCGTTACAAAGGTTGCTGGTGAGCTGTTGTGCAACTACTACTTTCTTCGATTTGGCTTGGATGTGCGAAGTGTCCGCTATCCAGGCATCATAAGCAGCGAGACACCTCCGGGTGGAGGCACAACAGACTATGCCGTGGAGATTTTTTATGAAGCGATCAAGAATAAGCGTTACACATGTTTCGTGAGGGAAGACACCGTTTTGCCGATGATGTACATGCCGGACTGCATAAAAGCAGACATAGATCTGATGGAGGCTGGCCCGTCTAGAATTAAATGCCGCACAAGCTACAACGTGACTGGAATGAGCTTTTCTGCCGGAGAGCTGGCGGCTGAAATCAAGAAGTACATTCCGGAATTTGAATGTGAATATAAGCCTGACTTTAGGCAGAAGATTGCTGATTCTTGGCCCCTGTCAATAGATGACAGTGTGGCTCGTGAAGAGTGGGGTTGGAAGCCAACGTATGATTTGGCTGCTATGACTAAGGATATGATAGAAAAACTATCAAAACGTTTCGCGAAAGGCAAGCCTTAAGGAGATTCGTAAAACATTCTGTTAACGTAATGCCCATCTATGAAATAGTAACTTTTTATTGCTCCTGTATTCCTAAAGCCGTGATTTTCAAGTGCTTTTATTATTGGCGTGCTTGTTTGTGGTATGAAAGCGAATACTCGGCGGCATCTGTATCTGTCTTTGAAGCCTTTAACTGCTGAGATTAACG
>DAOUSM010000078.1 GCA_030627225.1 Candidatus Bathyarchaeota archaeon
CAGCAGCAACATTAGACGACTACTTAAAGGAATGCTTGGTTGAGAAGCCAACGCTTAGGATTCCAGTTCAAACTTATAAGCGTAGAAAACCTAAAGTTTTTGAGCCTTAAATGGAAACATGTTTAACTTCAGTTTTAAAATTCTTAGAATAGAGGAAACTGTTAATGGTTAGAAAGGTTGACAAAGTCGCAATTCGCAGATGGCGTAGAAGGGGCTTTTACAGTGAAACTGTTCTCGTAAAACTTCTGGAAAAAAATGGATACAACGCCGTGCGTGTTCCGGTTAGCAACCCGAGCCTTAATCCCTTGCCAGATGTTATTGCGAGAAAAGGCTTACATGTTTACGCCTTCGAAGTCAAAAACGCTAAGTATTACGCCTATTTTCCGAAACAACAGATTGAAAAACTTTTCAGATTTCTCGATGAGCTTATTCCCAAAGAGAATCAGTATAAGCATGCCGTGCTCGCTGCGCATCTAGGCAAAAAATGGATTTTCAAGCAAATAAAGTGGAAAGATTGGGAGAAAAATATGCTTCCGGAAAAAGCGAGAATCCTTAAGCGAGACAGAGGAAACTTCAACTTAAAAAAGGGAAACTAACAATGAATATGGATAAAAGTGTGGTCTTGGCGTCCCTTTTATGCAAAACTTACCAAATAGGCGACATTAATGTTGAAGCCTTGAAAGATGTGAATCTTAAGGTTGAAAAAGGCGGATTTACTGTTATAAGTGGGCCTTCCGGTTCTGGAAAAACAACACTGCTAAACATCATTGGTGGCATCGATAAACCTACAAGTGGAAAAATCATTGTTTTTGGAAACGATTTAGGCGTTAAAGACGAGGATTTTTTGGCAGATTTCCGATGCAATAAAATCGGCTTTGTTTTCCAGTCATATAACCTCGTATCTACTTTGACTGTTTCTGAAAATATTGCTTTCCCGATGGAATGGACTCGGAAACAAGAGGATTACATAAAGGAATATGTTGAAGAGTTGCTGAGAATTGTAGATTTGGAGCATAGGGCAGATCATTTCTCATTTCAGTTAAGCGGTGGTGAACAGCAGCGTGTGGCTTTTGCCCGTGCATTGGCAAATGACCCGCCATTACTTCTTGTTGATGAACCTACTGGGAATTTGGATGTCAAAACAGGCTTGAAAATTGTTCAAATACTTCGGAAATTAAAAGACGATGGAAAAACAATTATTGTTGCAACGCATGACGAGCGGATAATCCAGCTGGCTGACCAAAAATTGTATTTGGAAGATGGAAAGCTGGTGAATCTAGATGAGTGAAACATCTTTTCCAATAAACGATTTGCTGCGTAGAAAATTTCAGACGAGCATAATCATTATTGGTCTAACTCTATGCGTTGCAGCAACTGTTTATCTTCTCCTTTTCGGAGAGAATATAGGTTTTGAAATTTCACTGATGGTTGAGGGAAAACTGACAGCGGGTTTTTCAACAATTTTTTCCCCTTTCATAATTTTTATTGGACTATTGATTGTTATTGCTGGAGCGGTGATTGTCTCCTTCATGGTTTTTGTGATGATGTCCCAGCGAGTAAGAGACATAGGATTGATGAAGGCGATTGGATGCCCAAACGATTTAATTTTTGGCTACTTCATGACTGAACTCCTAATAATCACTTTTATTAGCTGCTTTCTTGGCGTAATTTTTGGAATATTGGCAGATTACGCCTCAATTGGCTTGTTCAACTTTCTTGGTTTTCAAATTTCGCAGAAACCAGTCAATTTTTGGCTGATTCTCTTCGTGTTCGTGCTTTTCTTCACGCTTGCTCTACTCTTCGGAGCAAAACCAATTCTGGACACGACTAAAGTTGAGCCAGCCAAGGCGATTTCGCCAACCTACCAATTTGGACTGAGCAAAGAACCCGGATTTAAGATTATTTCAAAATCAAGCTTCAGAATTAAAATCGCTTTGAGGAGTCTGTTTCGTCGAAAATCAGCAACAATCAGAATTATTTTGTGCTTATCTACAGTCTTCACGTTAGTTACCGTTGCCATTGCAGGAGGAATAATTGCTGATCAAACCACCAAAAGCTGGATTGAGAAAGCAATAGGCAGAAACATAGTTTTAATAGCTCATCACGACATGTGCAACCAGTATAAATCCTTATTATCAAAATTTCACGAAGTAAACGAGAGTTTGCAGTTCAACTACACGGATGAAAAATACTTGATATCAGAAAGCCTCCTTAACAACTTAAGTTCAACATCGGGAATCATCGGCATGGAAGCACGACTGGTCCTAGAGGCATACGTGAAGGAGCTTCCAGGTTATATATTTGACCCTGAAACCGTAGCCATGATACAAGTTGGCGATAATCGCACAGGTGAATCCTTAATCGTTGGTGTTGAACCTGGAAAAGTGTTGAGTGAATGGTTTATCGAAGGCGAATTCTTTGAGGAAAATGAAACGTGGGAAGCCATGATAGGAGATTCTTTAGCTCTGAAAATGTTTTCTATGCCCTTAAATCAAAGCATAAGGTTGTTTGATAGAGATTTCGATGTGACTGGTCTTTGTCTAGATCCTGTTAACAATGGAAATGTCACTTATGTGCCTCTAAAAACATTGCAAAATGTTACCGGTATATTAAAACCTAATGTTATTATGGTTAGGGTTGACCCAGCTAATGGTACAGAAATTTTAGACCAAACAAGAACAATTGTTGAAACTGTGAATCCGGAGTTTGAGATTTTTGAGCTTGATGAGGCGTTGAATGAAAACCTTAACTTTCTTGACTATATCTGGTCTACCATGATGCTTTTACCATTATTCTCCCTAATAGCAGCGTCCCTAAGTCTAATAGGTTACACAATGCTAACAATATCTGAACAACACCAAGAATTCGGAGTTTTAAGAGCGGTGGGAACAAGACCTAAAACAATTGTGAAGATTATTTCGGAGCAGAGTTTCATAATTTTGCTTTCAAGCTGTGCTGCAGGAATTCCGATAGGGATAATGCTTACCTTGTTAATTCTAGTTCCGGAGCCTGTGGTCACAAGTTATACAATTCTTGAGATAGCTGGATGGCTATTAATAGCCTTAGTTGCTTTGTTTGTTTCAAGCTTATACCCTGCCATAAAATTTGCGAGAAAACCAATTCTAGAAATCATAAACCAACCTTGAAAAGCTGAAGCGAAACAAATTTAAAATTTCCTGATGTATTTTGGAAAAAGCACTTACAACAGGTGAAAGTTCATGGCTAAACCGGGTCAAGGGATAATAGTGAATTATCGAGTAGGTCCGAAAACTCAGAGGCCCAAGGAATGCATAATTCAGTTTATACACATAACTTCTGTTTCCGAAGCAAGCAGACTTATTGGACGAAAGGTTGCGTGGAAGAGTGGAAAGAACAAGATTATTGGAAAAATTGTGGCTTTGCATGGCAGAAAAGGCTTAGTTAGGGCAAGATTCAGAAAGGGTTTGCCAGGTCAAGCCTTAGGAACAACTGTTGAATTGATAGGCTAAGTCTTTTTTGAAAAGTGTTTAAGTGAGTCTACGTAGGCTGGTAGCTGACTTAGGAAATCCTGCAGCTGAAGAACTGGAACGATGGGTACATTATTGTAAAATTTGAATCTGGCTGTGACAAGGGATAAAACGGCAGGTACAAGTTCAACTCTACCCCATGAGGCGCATTCAATTTTGTCAGCGAGTTCTGGCAGGGATTTAGCCAAGGCTGATGTTCGCTCAACCTGTTCCTCAACTATTCTCCTTATGGCGGATGGGTACATTCCGTGATGCCAATGTTTGCAATCCGCACATACAACTATTGGTTTCTTACACCCAACTATATCTACTTCCCATCTTCGCCCAGCATGCCTAAACCGCAAATTCTTATTGACGGTGTAGCCGTTCCGTTCAAAAGCAACAGCAGCAATGTTTTCAAACTCTTTCCAGTCAAGGAAACTGCTTACACGTTCAAGGTCAGCACCCAACTGCACGGCGTGAACAGCTAATTTAAGACGTTTTAAGCTATTTGCATCTATAACTTTGTTTCGCAAATAAATTAGTCCATTATTTTGCAACTTTTTAAGCAAATTTTTAGTAATGCTTAATGGAAGTTTTGCGTCTTTACTTACCACTTCAAACGATATAGGCCCAGATTTAGTCAGTTTTAGAATAGAAATAATCAAGTCCCTTTCAATATTCACATAGATATCTCCAATATTTCACACAAAGAATGCCTAAAAAATGTCTTTTCGTGGACTCCTTAAAAGTTTTTCGCAAAAATAAAAAAGGGAAAAAGACTGTCTGAGTGTAAAGTGAGCCAATTGGTCAGGTTAAAGGCAGTTTTGTTTGATTTACATGGAACCTTAGCTCATGTAGAAAATCCAGTTACTGATACGGAAATTTCGGAATATCTCTTCAGCAGGGGCTACGAAGTTTCCCCTCAACAGCTCAAAGCAGCTTGGGCTTTCGTGTCTTTCATAGAATATCCAAGATACGGGTATAGAAATTTGCATTCTTTTTTCTCAAGGATTTTCTGGAGACTCAAAGTTAATGTTGACGTAGAAACGTTAAATTGGATTGTGGAACTTCTTGAGAGCAAACCATATCAGCTGTATCCAGACGCCTCTGAAGCGGTTGTAAAGGCAAAGAAAAACGGATTCAAAACAGCCATAGTCACAACCATTGCTTGTTTCCAATTTAAAAAGGCTGTTCAACCAATTAGGAAGCATCTTGATTTCATCATGATTGGCTATGAAGCTGGATGCGACAAATCGAATCCAAAAATGTATCAAAGGGTTTTGGAAATTCTAAGGGTTAAGCCTCACGAAGCGGTTATGATTGGAGACAACATACAATTGGACATTCTCCTACCCAAACGATTGGGGATGAACACTATACTCTTGGACAGAGAAAGAAAAAATATGGAATGTCAACATGCAGATGCTGTTGTGAATAATTTAAATGAAGCTATAGAAACTGTAATAAGAAAATTCGGCAAAAGCTAAAGAATCTGGGAAGGGCTTCAAATGTTGAAAGAATATGTTTCCAAAACCCCGACATCCAAGGATTTATACGAACGGGCTAAAAACATTCTTCCAGCTGGAGTTTCCTATGCGATACGGTACTTTGAGCCTTACC
>DAOUSM010000080.1 GCA_030627225.1 Candidatus Bathyarchaeota archaeon
ACAACAGCTTATACGTATCGCCTCAAATACATAAAAACCTATTGGAACATGCTAGAACGTGCGGAAAAAAGGGAGCGCGTGGGAATATCTCCAATACCCTGTCTAAACCTGAAGTTTAGTGGATAATTCGAGGCGCTCGGCATCATAGAAACCTAGGAATAAACCGTCCAGTCTTCTTCTGATACTCCACATATTCATCACCAAAACGCTCCACCAAAAGCCTTTCCTCCTCAAAAGTAACACGGAAGTATCCGGGAATCGCGACTAAGGGAAAAAGCGTAAACAAGTTGGACCATAAAAAGAAGAGACCGAAAAACATAAGGAAATAGCCGAGATAAGAGGGATGCCGCACATAACGGTACGGACCCCAAGTGACAAGCCTTTGGTCCTCGGGCATCTCCCACGAAACGGCATATCGACCTCGAACAACCACGCTCCAGATGAAGAGGAAATACCCGAATGATGTTAAAACTAAGCCTAGAATTTGCATGTGAGACATGAATGGAACCTGGAAGTGAAAAGGAAAAACACATAGCATGGAAATGAGACCGGTGAAAACAAGAAACGGATACGAGAACGCTTCTAAAAAGTAAACTATTGTTCCAACAGCGGCTAGACCTACAATAAAACCTGGGGGGCGTTCAACTTCTGCAAAGGTCTTCACGCCGCTCCTACGCTTATGAACCTTTAAAATGTTATGTAAATTAACTGAAAAGAAACATCCTATGCAAACGAGGAGAAAAATGGCCACAGCAGTTTCAGCTAGCATGTTTGAAAATGACGAATGTAGCCTTTTATAAAGGCTATGCAAAGGATAAGTTTTTAATCGCAACACCCTTCATAATGATAGAAATAATTTGCTGAATTCTATAGACCTATTTCTGCAGCGTAATTTTTCAGTCCATTCAAAGCAATTTCAAAGAATTTCTCACTTGGAACCCCAATCTTCTCGCAGAACAGAATTCTTTCTCTGTCCGCTCCTCTCGCAAAATCTTTATCCTTAAACTTCTTTTTCACAGTCCTAATCCTCACCTCTGCCAGCTTCTTCGAAGGCATTACTAAAGCACAAGCAACCAATAGACCTGAAATAGAATCGCAAGCAATTAGGGCTTTTTCCATTCTGGTTTCTGGCATAACGTTGGTATTCTCAAAATTGTGGGCTTTAATGGCTCTGATGATCTCCGTGGAAACCAGCCCTTTTAAGATTTCTTCAGCCAGAATGCCGTGCTTCTCCCATGCGCCTTCCGTTCTTTCATAATCAACATCATGTAGCAAGCCAGTTAACCCCCAGATGTCTTCATCTTCTTCGAAGTATTTGGCTAGACTCCTCATGATAGCTTCTACGGCAAGCATGTGGTAAACAATGTTTCTTTTCGTGACGTTCTTATTGACAAGGTTAAGGGCTTCCTCTCTCGTTAACATAACGTCACCTAAACCCTTTATGCAGCCATCCCCTTTATAACTTCTTTACGTTATTATTCAAGTTCTCCGTACATCTGGTCCGGAACCAGCATGTCTGGATGCTTCTTTCGCAGCATGCAGCGTGCAGCATAGCATAAGTGGCATGCATCAGCGTAGGCTTCATCATGAGGTAAATTGAACTTCTCGACTAATGCTGCTGGACCACCACGAATTAAGGGCTCAAGAATCGGATTCTCATAGGGATTATATTCCTCAATTATTTTTGAGAAAGGTTTCCGCCAAGCGTTGCCAATTGATATGCCTTGGCAGATGTGTACATACCCGAAAGGGTCTATGTGAACTCTTTCTTGATTAGTGAAGTCTTCGTATGGACATTTCGTGAATTCACGCCAAGGCTTTTTGCTTGCCTTGTCAATTAGTTTTGAGGATGCTCTGCCTCGATACATTAATTCCCATAAATCCACTTTTGCTCCTTCAATTTCACTGGGGCATGGAACCTCTGCCTTCGGATATTTGACGGCAATTATCCCAACCTTTATGTTTAAAGCGTTTGCAGCTTTAACAGCGTTTTTCGCATCTTCAATTTCCCAACTTTCTCCATGGTAAAGGTCGCTGCTTAAGCTCAATTCGACATCTTTGGCTTCAGCTATTGGGAGGAGCCATTCTATGGCGTCTTCTGGACAACTGGCCCAGTAACAATTTGAGAGAATCTCCACATGGAAACCTAGCTTAACGGCCTCCTCAACCGCCCTAAGCATAATTGGATAATATAAGAATGGTTCGCCTCCCTCTATTGAAACGTAATCTACGGTTCCCAGATTCTTCGCTTCCGCAAGTATGTTCCTTATTTGTTTAATGGTGAACACGCCTTTGACCTTTGGGCTACCCCAAACAAAGCAGTGATCACATTCCAAGTCGCATCTATAAGTTAGAAGGAAATGGACACCTTTCAATTTCAATCAGCAGCACCGTTTAACATTACACGCTTAATCATAGTTAAATCTTAAGATAGAGAATCACAGGCGGATATGGACAAAATATATTAACTATGTTGAAGCCTTTTGCTTTCATCGTTAGGTGTAGGCATGCATGGCTTCAAAGAGATTTCAAGTCTCATGGAAAACTGTTCTGTTGCCAGTGATTGGCCTGTTAGCTTTCTTCTTATATCTTTACATTTTTAATGTGGATATTCCAATAATAATAGCGACTGTTCAAGGCATCAACCTTTCCCTTTATTTCTTGGCAATTGCCGTCCTCATGCTTGAAACTTTTTTCTTCGCTGTGTCATGGCGTTCTCTGTTAAACTTTCTTTCAGTGAAACTTTCGGCTGTGAAATCTTTTCTTTATGTTTGGTTTGGAATTTTTATGGACATACTGATTCCAGCTGAATCAATAAGCGGCGAGATTTCGAGGATATATTTGGTTACAAGAGAGCAGAATGGGACAAGCGGGAAGGTTGTTGCCTCCCTTGTTGTTCATAGGCTAATGGGTATGGGCATAAATATTGGAGGTTTGCTTATAGGCACGTTTGCCTTATTCATGGGAAAGCATGTTAATGGTTTTGTGCTAAACTTGACGTTATTTCTTATAGTTGTAACGATGATTTTTCTTGTGCTGCTGATTCTTTTATGTGTTAAGGAAAAGTGGATGCTGAGAATTATTGACGCTGTAATAAGGTTTGTGGAACATGTTGGTCGAGGGCGATGGAACCTAACCAAGGTTAGAGAAGATGTGGTTAGGGCGGCAAGGATGTTTCATAGCTCGATGAGGGAGTTTGGACGTGCCCCAAAAGCGCTTTTCACGTCGCTGCTTTTCTATGTTCTTGCATGGCTTCTAAGTTTAGGGGCAGCCTATCTCGTGTTCTCGTCCATAGGATTTTCAATTCATTGGGGCATTATAATCATAACATATTCGATAGTGGCTGCTGTGAAGGCTATCCCCTTAGGTGTTCCGTTTGAGGCTGGGCTTCCTGAAATAGCAATGTCAACCTTATACATTTGGATGGGTGTCCCGCCTGAAGTGAGCGCAACGGCAACAATTTTGGATAGAATTTTGACGGTATGGCTTAGGTTTTTCATAGGATTCGGGGTGCAACAATGGCTTGGGATAAAAGCCATGTGGGTGATGAACACGAACTATAAAGTTGCCATATCCGAAACGGAAAAAACCTAAATTTAGCCTCATCTCAAGTTAAATTAAAGATGTCTTAAATGTCTGCGAAAATAGAGGAAACATCAATCAAACATTTGGATAGGCTGTATGAAATTGAGACAGAATGTTTTGAAACCGAAGCATTTACTAAGCAGCAAATCGCCTATTTGCTGACCGATTACAATTCTGTAGGCTTAGTTGCTAAGGTGAATGGCGAAATTGCAGGTTTTATCATAGGTAAAGTATATGCAAATGGAAAGTCAGCAACCGGACATATACTTACAATAGATGTTTCACCAAAGCATCGCCGAAGGGGCATTGGACTGAAGCTTCTACACGAAATTGAGAAAGCATTCACGGATAAAGGTGTTAAGATATGTTGCTTGGAGGCGCGAGAGGACAACATTGCAGCGTTAAATCTCTACCGAAAGCATGGATACAAGATTGTTGGAAGACTCAAAAATTACTATGGGAGTGCCAACGGAGTATGTCTTAGAAAGGTGTTAACTTAGCTTCCACAAATTTAGTTTCGTTTTTTCGTCGAAAGTCCTCTGCAAATTTATCCCGGTGCCTTCAATTATAACAAGTTCTGCTGTCGCGCCAACAGGTGAACCTTTCATTAAGTGGCCTCCGAAGGCTTCACCCTTCTCGTTTGAAACAACTATGTGGGGGTGAATCATTATTTCGCCTTTCTCGTTAACTGCTATATTCCCCATGCATGAGGCTATTTCTAGGGGGCCGTCTAATTCTATGGATTTGTATTCCCCTTCCTTGTAGTATCCTAAAATTACCTTTTTCAGGCTTCCAATCAAGATGAAGATTCCTGCTTTTACATTGCTTTCCTCAACCCTTTTCTTAATGGCGTCAGCCAAGTCTTCATCTTCAAATATGCGGGAAAAACAGATTCTCCCGATTTGTCCTTTAAGCATTTTCCTCTCTCCATGTGCTTCTTAACAGATTTATCATTTAAAATTTTTAGTGGCTTTGACCGTTTGAACGCAAACTCTAAAAGGTTAAATGAGAAACCTATTGCTGTGAAAATATTGACTGGCAGGAAAACTGGTGAAACACAGAGGCTTGTCCAAGCTATTATTGTTCTCATTCGCAACACTACTTGGAGATGTGGGAGGTTGGAGCGTTTAATTGTAAACTATCTTAACAAAAGGACTAGAGGATTCGGTAAACCTCAAATGGTTGTAAATGACATGATTGAGAGTTTTAAGTTGACGGGTAAGAAGAAGAACGAGTTTTTGGATGCTATAAGAAGGTTAGAAAGAAGAAACATAATAAGAATCTTGAGCATCTGAACTAAGCTTTTCGTTGATAGGCTTTCTAGGATTTTTCAGCCAGTTTCTTTGCGTTTTCAATCCATCTTCCAGTGATTTTCGGGGAAATCTTCAGTTTAGCGGCTAAGTCATTTGCTGAAGCCTTAGCTAAGTCATCTATGCTGTTGATGCCTAGGGTTTTTAGCTGCTCAGCACGCTTTTCTCCTATGCCTTTCACTTCTGTAAGCGCC
>DAOUSM010000079.1 GCA_030627225.1 Candidatus Bathyarchaeota archaeon
CCTGATCCGTAATTAAGCATCCACGTCTCAAAAATGAAGAATGACATAGACATTGCGATAACCGACGAAACTGCAAGACCTTTGCCAAATTTTTTCAAAGTTTGTATGGCAATCAGCCCTGCAAAGAAAAAGTCACCCAAACCCAAAGACATGAAAAGCGTGCCCCATTCGGTCACAATTGCAGGAACGGTTGGCAATGAAATTAGTACTGGAAGTCTGAGAACAGAAACATGCCTTGCTGCAGAAACCATTGTGCCGGTAAACAAAACAAGTATTACGTCCATAACGGTGAGAAGCCCGACAAAAATTAGTGATGTCTTCCACGTGAATAGGCTTCCAAGATAAAGAATAATCAAAACAGCGAATACGATTCCGTACAGATTTAGCAAGTAAGGAAACCAGATGGGTGTTCTGCTGAAGAACACGTACAAAACTATGAAAACTGCCGGTGGCAGTACCGCTAAATACCATCTTTCCTTCGTATTCGTCCTATCTTCTTCGTATAACAATACTATGAACGCGAAGCCGAAGAGACAATACAATGCTAAAGCTCCGTAAGCAACAGTGATACTTGCACCAAAATTGAATAGGCTAATCGTAGCTGCCACGAAACTAACTATAAGAAATGCTGTGCAGAAAAGTCTAGCCTTAGCTTTTTGGCAATCTGAAAAAAGATAAGTGAATATGAAAAGTAGCATGGAATAGGCAAAGAGAAACATTATCATAACAGCCGTCCATGGAATAAACACCATCAAAGACACTGTCACACTTATTGCGGCAACAAGCAAAAGGGCTTCCCGAACACGAAATTCCTTCTCCTCAAAAGCAGCCTTCAGCCTCTTCTCGACTTTTCTTTCTAGAAACATAGCCGCTATAACAACCATGAAAAGCGTTAAAGGCATGGCGATGTCGAAATACATACACGCACATAAGCAAAACAAACATTTAAACCTAAAGGCAAAAGTGCATGTTTAAAATTGCCAAGGAAGCAATGAGCGCTTCCTCGGTTCGAACGGTTTCTGTTCCCTGCATCGGAATAGTATTAACAACGAAATCTACAATATCCTCTAGGTTAAGTCCCTCATATTCGACTATTTCGTATAGCCCTTGTGTCGGTGCTCCAAAAGCCACGAGAATATTATTCGCTTTTCTCAATTTTTCAGCTATTTTTTCAGCAACATCAGCAAATGGAACACCATATTTAGAAGTGGCAATGGTTAAGTTGAAACCTCTGCTTTTCACCATCTTTCCAAAAGAATGCTTTTCCACGGTAACTGTGTAGCCCCAATACTGTGGTATTTCATCACGATTTGCCAGTTCAACCTCAACCCGTTTGTTAACCTTTGTAATTTTCACGGTGACCCTTTTGCCTATAAGTAGCCGTCTATTCGGGATTAGTGCTGGTTGCTCAACACCAACGTCTACAAGCATGCCTTTCTTTGTTGTAGATACGGTAACGCCTTCACGGTATTCGCCAATCTTCAAGTTCCTTATTCTGCGGTTTAGTGGATGATGCGGCGTCCGCAATGGTGGAAGTATACCCGCATATCGCAACTCAGGCTTAAGTTTGAAAAGTGTTTTCCGTAGGTACTGTGGCGTCTCCATATAAGCAAGCAACGTTGCAATTAAATTTACATCAGCAACCTGATTAACATGCGGGTTATCTGGGTAAACTATGATTTCGTCAATCCTGAAAATTGCGGCTGCCCTGCCAATTAAACCAACCTTTGAAGTTTTCTCCCTTAAGTGTGGGACGTCAGAAACGATGGAGGCAGGTATCGCAACGGAAATTCTTTTCTTACGCAAATCATTTTCCCCTTGCTAATCTGAAAAGTATTTTCTATGAATAAAAGTCTTAAAAGGCCATGTTAACCTTTTGCTTAAAAGATAGAAATGCATAAAACCTATGTTAAATGGAAAATGGTGAATAAAATTGGCAACAGAAATTCTAGATAATCCTAACGAAATTAAGAGAATCGACAAAAGCAATATGCTTTCTTTCTGCATTGAAGCACCCAAGCATTGCCAAGAAGCAGTGAAACTGGCTGAGGCTGTTTCAATTAACTATTCAAAGCCCCAAACAATAATCGTTGCTGGCATGGGCGGCTCAGCGATTGGTGGAGCGCTTCTGAAAGACTGGGCAAGAGACAAAATTGATGTTCCTATTGAAGTTTGCAGGGAATATTCGCTACCAGCTTATGTGAACGAGAAAACCCTGGTGTTTCTTGTAAGCTATTCTGGAGAAACCGAGGAAACCCTAAGCGTCTTTTTAGATGCAATTAAAAGGAATTGTATGACTTTTTGTATAAGTTCTGGGGGGAGACTCATAGAGTTTTCTGAAAAATTGAAGTTGCCCTATTTGCGGGTGCCTTCTGGAATGCCTCCACGTGCAGCCCTTCCATACTTGTTTCTTCCTATGCCGATATTCCTAGAAAAAAGCGGTTTAATTTCAGATGTTGGCTCTGAAATTTCTGATGCCATTAGAATACTGGAGCAAGTTAAGGACGAGAATTCACCTGAAAATCCCTTAAAGGATAATTTTTCTAAAATGTTGGCTTCGAATATAAACGGAACTGTTCCTATCGTTTATGGGTTCAGGATTTATCGTGCTGTTGCACAACGCTATAAACAACAGTTTAACGAGAACAGCAAAATTCCGGCCAAATGGGAATTCTTTCCAGAACTTGACCATAATGAAATTGTGGGCTGGGAAGGAGCAAAAGAACTTGCAAAATGCTTTTCCATAATATTTATCCGAGACAAAGATGAACCGGAAGAAATACGGCAAAGGATCAAAGCTACAAAAGAGCTGATACGTGATGAATCAGAGAAGATTTTTGAAGTTTGGAGTGTTGGCAAAAGCGGATTGGCTAAGATGTTATCCACCATTTATGTTGGTGATTTCACAAGCGTGTATTTGGCTATACTGCGAGGCGTAGACCCAACGCCTGTAAAAACGATAGCTTTGTTGAAGGAGAGAATGAAGCAGAGTAGGGTAAAGGAAAAAATATTACGTGAATTGCAAAAACTTTGCGAAAAATAACCTAACTCACGCATTTCCTCTTATGAAGTCAGCAAACATTTTTTCAGCTGTTTCAATTGGCATCAGTTGGGGTGGATGTTTGAAGGCGTATGCTGAAATCTGCAGTATTACTCCTTTTAATTTTCTGTTTAAGGCAATCTTCACAGCCCTTATTACATCGAATAGGGCGGAGCCGGCATTTGGCGCGTCAACCGTTGAAAGCCTTAAGTCTATTTGCATTGGCACTTTGCAGAAGTATAACCCTTTGATCCAGAAGTAGCTGTCGCGTCTATTCTGCAAAAAATCAACGTAATCCATCGAGCCAGCCACCACATCAGCCTTGTATGGCAAAGCAGCCTCAACAGACTTGGTTTTAACCGTTCGTTTGACATTTCTTGTTCGTTCCAGTGTGTCTAAGGATTCCGTTCCTCCGCCAACGTCAAGCTGATATGTTTCAGTTATTCGAACACCATGCATCGAAAGCAGTTTCAGCAAAGTCTTATGCAACGTGGTCGCGCCTACTTGGTCTATTAGGTCGTCGCCTACGAGGGGCAGTTCAGCCTCTTCAAAACGCTTAGCCCATGCAGCATCGCTAGCAATAAAGGCGGGTGTGGCATTCACGAAGGCACAGCCAGCACTTAACGCTTGTTCAGCATACCATTGAGAAGCCTTAACTGCTCCGCTTGGAAGTAAATTAAGCACTATTTCTGTGCCACTTTCTTTTAGCACGGCTGCAACGTTTACTTCGGGTAGACTGCTTACTTGGATAATGTTTTTTGTGTATTCTCCCACACCATCCAAAAGTGGACCTTTGTGCACCGTAACGTTGGTTTGTGGGACATCAGCAAGTTTGAGGGTGTTGTTTGGCGGTGCAAAGATGGCTTCTGCCAAGTCCCTTCCAACTTTTCGGTTGTCAATATCGAAGGCTGCAACTATTTGAATGTCTCTTGGGTGGAAGCCTCCGAGAAAGAGGTTGCGCAGTCCAATGCAGTCTTCCTCTCCTTCAAAACTGCTGTAATAACGCAAACCCTGAACAAATGCAGAGGCACAGTTTCCTACACCTACCAGAGCCACTTTTATTTTCTGCAAGTTTAACACCTTACCAGCTTTTCCTTATTTTGCAACTGCTTTATTAAGTGCTATGTTGCCTTATGGCTGAATGGGGATGTTAAAATGGAGGCTTGGTTAGATGTTGCCGTTCTACGCTGTCCAAACTGCGGACGGTACTATGTAGATGCGTCATGGTATGTTGTTGAGATGGAATCAGACATTGAATGTGGGAACTGCGGAACAGAATTTAACAGCAAGAAAAATGCAGCAGACCGTGTAATGCTTGAATTCCAAATCGATAAAGACGGGAAAATGCAGAAAGTGAAAATCGCTGAGCATTTAAAATTAGAATAGTGGATTAGGCTTTTCAGACCGACGCTATATGCTCTATGGGCACACACTCTTCCAGTATGTTTGACCTTTGAAGAACATCTTTCCATAATTCTAATCCTTTGCTGGTTCTCCATTTCTGTGGCGCTGTTAAACCTAAAACCGCCAATTTATCTCCTTTTTCAATCTTTTCTGCGGTTATGCACCTGCTCGTTTCTGGGTGCACAGGAGTGATAATGTCGGGAGCTATTGCAGCGAGCTTTCCGTCTCTGTAAGCAACAAGCACCTCGTTTTTAGCTTTAAATTCAAACATGCTCCCTACATATTCATGTATCCCGCGAAGTTTTATGTTAACAAATGTGAAGCCAGCTTCTGTTTTTTGCTCAGCATAATCTACAACGCCTTCAAAAAGTTTGAAGCCACCAGTTTCCTTTAAAACGGCTTTTATGGGGTCAACACTTTTCCTCAGCATCTTTCCAACATGCATGGACTTTGACAAACTAAGTTGAATTGGTGAAGTCTTCGCTTGAGCGCCTGTTAAAATTCTTCTAGCCGTATAAGCACTCTGGTTCCATTCAGCAGCGAGAGTACGGGCAATTCTTTCAGCAGCCTTTGAATCCACGGTTTCTTTTGCGATAACTACGTCTTTCGCGTGTAGGTCTGCAACAACCATCATTGTTTTGGACGAACCATCA
>DAOUSM010000050.1 GCA_030627225.1 Candidatus Bathyarchaeota archaeon
CTCCGGGATATGGGATTTCTATATAATTACTTACACAATACGCCCAACTATAAAGACCATCATTCTCAATTATAGATCCCAAATTTTTTCTATCTGTAAAATGATAAAGTTTTGTTATATTTTCCTTAACATATTCTGGGTCAAGCCTAAAATTCTTCTCTTCCTTAAGCGGTATTGGCACAGGTTTCGCTCCAACAAAATTTATCACAGATTCGTAGATTGGAAAGCCCGGGTTTGGATACATGACCTCTTCGCCGGGGTTCACGCATGCAAGAACGCCGAAGAACATTATCGGTTTGGCACCAGGCGTTACAACAACCTCGTCTGGGTCAACTTCGATATTCCTGGTTTTTGAAATGTACTCTGCAATTGCTTCTCTCAATTCTGGAATTCCTGCAGCTGAAACATAATGGGTATATCCGGCATAGAGAGCCTTTACAGCAGCTTCCTTAATGTTTTTAGGCGTGTCAAAATCCGGCTCACCAATCTCCAAATGCACAATGTCTTTTCCCTGTTTTTCAAGAGCTTTCGCCTTCGCAAGCACCTCAAAGGCTGTTTCAGTTCCCAACATTTCCATTCTTTTCGCAAATATAGAGTCCATCTAGTCATCTACTCCGAACATTGAAAGGAAAATAAAATAGGAACATATGGGGTATTTAACGGTTAGGATAAGCTTTGTCGAAAACTATTGTCTAAAATAGTTTGGTTAATGGTCTCACTTGCGTAACTTCTGGATTAACCAGATTTGGTGGTGTTCTTCCCTTAAAGAATGCAACGAGGTTTTCTGCAACCATCTCAGCCATTTTTGAGCGTGTTTCATGGCTTGCACTTGATATGTGTGGAGCGACAACTATGTTGTCAAGTTTAAGTAATGGATTATCTACTGGTGTTGGTTCTTGCTCGAAAACGTCGAGGGCGGCGCCCGCAATCCATCCTTCCGTTAACGCTTTGTATAGGGCTTTTTCGTCCACAACTGGTCCCCTTGAATTGTTTATTAGGTAGGCTGTCTTCTTCATCAGTTTAAGCCTGTCCTCATTTATCAAATGGTAAGTTTCTTTCATTAATGGCACGTGAACGCTGACGAAGTCTGACTCCCTCAGAAGTGTTTCCAAATTCACAGGTTTTGCTCCAAGTTCTCTTTCTAATTCGGGTCTTGGAATAACGTCGTAGAATAGAATCCTCATGTCAAAGCCTTTTGCTCTTTTCGCCACAGCGGAGCCTATTCTTCCAGCTCCAATGATGCCTATTGTTGCTCCGTAAATGTCTCTGCCTAACAGCATGCTGGGATGCCAGCCAACCTTCCATTGTCCGGTGCGTACATATTTGTCTGCTTCAACAACACGTCTCGCAACAGCCATCAACAAAGTCCATGCGAAGTCTGCTGTGGTTTCGGTTAACACGCCTGGCGTGTTTGTTACATATATGCCTCTTTTTGTTGATTCTTTTACGTCTATGTTGTCGAAGCCAACAGCCATCTGAGCTACAATTTTCAATTTAGGCGCAGCATCAAAGACTTCTGCATCTATCTTGTCGGACAAAAGGGAAGCCAAGGCGTCAACATCCCTAGCCTTCTCTATTATCACTTCTTTCGGAGGTGGAGCATACTCAGGCCAAACCTCAGCATCAAAACGCTCCTTTATTATTTTTAGACCCCTTTCCGGAATCTCACGGGTAACATATACTTTAGGTTTCGGCATACAACTCACCGACTGAAATTTTTGCGAAATTCTTTATTAACATTAACTTATTACACTTACGCATAACCTTTAGCAAATTAATGATGGGTTAGCTGAATGATAACAATAAATAACAAAGAACAACTCATCGAAAATGGCGGAACACAGCTAAATCGAAAAGCCAGGGCATTAGCCCTAAAAAGCCTCGAATCCGCATTGAACGCAGTCGACCCCAAACAAATCATAAAATCGAAACTTTCGCTAAAAAACTCAATACTCAAAGTAAACGGATACTCATTCGACTTGAAGAAATTCACGAACATTTATGTTGTGGGCGGCGGAAAAGCAAGCGGCTCAATGGCTGAGGCCCTAGAACAAATCCTAGGCAAACACTTAACAAACGGACTTGTAAACATTCCACACGGCAGCAAACACAAAACAGAAATCATAAAGCTTCATGAAGCAAGCCATCCAATTCCAGACGAGGCAGGCGTAGAGGGAACACGCCGCATATTAGAAATAGCGAAGCAAGCAAAGAAAGACGACCTCATAATATGCTTAATTTCAGGCGGAGGCTCAAGCATCATGCCTCTGCCCCGTGGCAGAATAACAATAAACGACAAGAGGAAGATTACGGATGCGTTGCTTAAGTGTGGTGCAACAATAAACGAGATTAACACCGTTAGAAAGCACATTTCACATTTCAAGGGAGGATGGCTCGCGAAAAAAGCTTATCCAGCCACAATTTTAAACCTCATACTTTCAGATGTTGTTGGCGACCCGCTAGATTTTATTGCATCAGGCCCCACCGTTCCAGATTCAACAACCTTCAGTGACGCCGTAAAAGTCCTGAAAAAATATGGTTTATGGGATAAAGCTCCGACATCTATCAGAAAAGTTTTGTCAGATGGAGAAAAAGCCTTGATTCCAGAAACCCCTAAGGCAGACGATGAAGCCTTCAAGAATGTTTACAACGTTGTCGTTGGAAACAATAGATTTGCAAGCTTGGCAGCGTGTGAACACCTAAAGTCTGCTGGGTTGAACACGCTTTTGTTGACTTCAGCCATGGAGGGAGAAGCCAGACACGTGGGAGTTATGCTGGCCTCAATAGCCCGTGAAGTTTTCATGTCAGGAAATCCCGTTCCAAAACCAGCTGGCATAATCGCTGGTGGAGAAACAACAGTCACGGTAACAGGGAAAGGTTTGGGTGGAAGAAACCAAGAGATAGCCTTAGCAGCCGCGTTAAAACTGAGCAGAATGGACGGTGTTGCCGTCGCTTCGTTAAGCACAGACGGCGTAGATGGACCAACAGATGCTGCAGGAGCCATCGCTGATGGAAAAACTTTAACTAGGGCAGCGAAGATAGGATTGAATCCTGAAGGGTTCCTAGCTGAAAATGATTCCTACAATTTCTTTTCAAGACTTGGCGACCTTATTTTCACAGGACCAACTGGCACGAACGTTAACGATGTTTCTGTCATAGTAGTTCTATGAATTATAGGAGAATGAGAAAATGGAAATAACTGTGAAGTTTTTCGGGGTTTTCCGCGGTATTTCAGGCAAAAGCAAATGCACAGTTAAGTTCGAAAACGCGGCAGTTTCGTTGAATGAGGCCATACAAAAAATTGTTGAGGAAATGCCTAGGCTTAAGCGCGTGTTGATTGACCCAGAGCTGGAAGACCCAAGACCTAACACACTCATACTTGTAAATGGAAAGGAAATCAGCGTCCTGAATGGTTTAGAAACCATGCTCAAAGAGGGGGATGAAGTGGTTTTTATTTCAGTTTTACACGCTGGGTGAAAATCATGAGGCTTTACGCAGTTAAAACAAGGATTGTTAAAACTGGCGACAGTGTAGTCGAAGTGATTCTCGAATCATTGAAAGAGCAAGGCCTGCAACTTGAAGATGGAGACGTATTAGCCTTAACCTCGAAAATCGTAGCATATGCTGAAGGACGCGTGGCTAAGCTAAGTGATTTCAAACCTTCAGATAAGGCGAAAGAGCTTGCAAAAAAGTTTTCGCTGCAACCAGAATTCGCCGAGCTAATCCTACGTGAAGCAGACAAAGTTTATGGAGGAGTTGAAAAGGCTGTTTTAACACTAAAAAATGGAGTTTTAACCGTAAATGCCGGAATAGACAACAAAAACTCGCCTGCCGGTTCTGTAGTTTTATGGCCAGAAAATGCTAAGGAGTTGGCAAAACGCATCAGAGAAGAAATTATGCGGAGGACAGGCAAGCGCATCGCTGTTTTGATCGTTGACAGTGGTTTAATGCCGCTTAGGCTTGGCACAACAGGTTTGGCTTTAGCGGTTGCCGGATTCAAACCCGTAATAGATTGTAGAAAAGAAAAGGATATTTTTGGAAAGCCATTAGTCATTACACGACATGCCGTAGCGGAGGATTTAGCATCTGCGGCACATTTGATAATGGGCGAGACATCTGAAAAGACACCGATAGTTTTGATTAAAGATGCTCCAGTTATTTTTGACGGAGGCATCTACGGCTCTACAGATATGATGATTCCGTCAAACGAGTGTATTTTTATGAATACATTCGAACATTCACGGAACCATCAAGAAAGGAATCAAGAATGATTGTGGCTCTCCACTCAGCTCCAAAAGGGTTTTTCAAAACAGACCCGCCATATGGCAGTGATGAGCTTCTAAAGTTTGTGCGAAAAGCTGCTTCACTAGGGTTCAAAGCCGTTCAAATCGGTCCGCTTAGAAACTTTGTTTCCATTGAAGGTGAACGGTTGAGAAGAGTTCTTGACAGCCTAAATATAGAGAGAAATGTGCATGTCGGAGGAATCTACAATGCGAAAAAGTTCGCTTCAACAGAAGAGGAATATGTCACAGCACAGAAACAGATACATTATGGAATAACGCTTTGCAAGGAAATATCTTCAACATTAGTGTCCATTCACCCACCTTTATTTGCAACAAGAGACAAAGTGAGCAAAAAACTTCTATCAAAGACAAGAACTCGTTTCCTTAAACTGTTAAAGGAAGAGGTGGATTTTGCAAGCCGAAATCATATAAAAATAGCCTTAGAATCATTTTGTTACCGTCCTTTTATTTTCGAAAGTTTACAGGAGTTCATGCAATTCGTTTCGAGGTTTCCTTCAGAGAAGCTCGGAGTTTTACTAGATATAGGGCACGTATACCATATAGGAATCGACTTATATGAGGCGGCCCACGCGTTCAAATATAGATTGCTGGACATTCACGTTCACGACGCCACGTTAGAAAAAGACTTTCGAACGGCAACTCACCTTCCCATTGGAAAGGGAGCAATCAATTTCCTAGAGTTCATAAACCTTTTGCAAGAAATTGGATATGATGGATGGCTCACCCTTGAAATACGGGGTAGCGAAAGAGAAATTGTGAAGAGCAAAGAATATTTGGAGAACACCTTAAAGCACTAAATGGTTCCATGATGCCTTTCCCGATTAAAGAGGGGCATTAAATTTGCAAACATTAAAACTTTATACAAAAAGGCTCCGATGAAAGTTGCACTCAATGTGATGATTATTCGTTCTATCGGATAAATCCATGTGATAACTTGCCATGCTGTTGTCCAAGCGTTAACATCCGCCATGAAAATAGGCCAAGAAATAAGCTCAAAGGTTAGGGAACCAGCAATTTGACCAGCTAAAGTTGATGTTAAAGAAACGGCGAAAAAGGTGGGTAAAAGCCTTAAATTATCATCAGGGTTCCGTATATTCTTTAAATCCATAGACTGCAACGGTAAGACCAAAATTAGAAAACCGATTATCTGAAACCACATGAATGGGGGATAAAGCCAAACTGGCCCAATGAAAGGGTAAAACCCGAAGAAGAATAGAAGCGAAAAATACGTGAAAGCGCAAATGCTCCGCTTACCCATGTATATCATGCCAGCGAAAACCGCTGCAACAATGCCCGATACAAAACTTGGCGGAGAGAAATGACAGGCAAAAAATCCAATTGTCCCACCTAAAAGTGTGGACACCATGCCTAAGTATGGTCCAAGAATTATCCCGATTATAGGTGCCATGATTGCCGCTAAAGTTATGGCTTTACTTTGCAAGCCAATTATTGGAAAAGCTGGCCAGAAACAGAAATTCGCATACAAAGCTGTAAAACATACAGTTAAAGCCACGTCTTTGGCTGTCAATTTCTTACCCTTCCGCATACTTTACATCCCTTCTATGTGGTGCAGCTTCCAACTTAGAACTTTACTGAATAATATTATCGTTTATTTTAGCTGTTCGGTATGGCTTACATCCGTCTACCTAAAGAACACAATCATGGCAGAGCAAAAAGCACAAGAAGAAGAATGCCTTACTGAACTAAACATGCCGAATCCCATAATCACCTTAACGACAGATTTTGGATTAAAAGACCCATATGTAGCAGAAATGAAAGCAGTTATACTAAGCATAAGTCCAAACACAGCAATTGTTGACATAACACACCAGATAGAAAAATTCAACATAAGAATGGGCGCATATGTATTAGCTGCTGCGTCACCATACTTTCCAAAAGGCACAATTCATGTAGTAGTTGTAGATCCTGGAGTTGGAACACAACGTAAAGCCATACTTATCCAGACAAAGCAAGGTTATTTTATTGGACCGGATAACGGTGTATTAACCCTCGCAGCAAAAAATCAAGGTATAGAACACGTTTACAAAATAACAAATCCAAAGCTAATGCTTCCAAAAATATCCAATACCTTTCATGGAAGAGACATATTCGCGCCAGCAGCTGCCCACCTAGCAAATGGAACACCACCATCGGAATTCGGACCGGAAATCCACAAAATCGTAACACCGAAATTCGCGAAAATAACCAAGAGAAAGAACATGCTAACAGGCGAAGTCATACACATAGACGGTTTCGGAAACATAATCACAAACTTCAGAGAGAAACAGCTAGAATCAATGGGCACAAAGGCAACGGTTAACCTTAAACTCAAAGACATCAGGCTAAAGCTAAATCTTTGCAAAGCCTACGCAGAAGTTGAAGCACAAAAACCATTAGCCATCA
>DAOUSM010000003.1 GCA_030627225.1 Candidatus Bathyarchaeota archaeon
AACCATCCATTACGCGATTCTATGAGTTGCTAGAGTGAAAGTTCTGATGATTGTGGCAGTAAATCCGACGTTGAGCCTAAGGCGAGAATTTTCTAGACGCGAACAAGCACGCACTGAGAAGCGTGGAGAGATCGCTACGTAGGGATGTTCGGCACTAATTTTATAAAATCGTCACGGTTTATTACAAGCCTTGGAGCATCATCATGCCGGATTATTATGAAAAGGAGACAAGCCGCTGGGTAGTTTTTCCATGGGAGATAAAGGAACCATCCGGAAAATCGTTAAGAAATGTAGAGATAAGGGGAAATTCGTGGAAGATGAAACTGCGAAGCTTGTGAAAGCTGGCATATCCGCAGAACTGTTAAAAGATTCTTGAAGGGAATTCTTGAGGAATAATATTGCTGAGGTATATTGAAGAATTTGGAAAGCATGTTGCGATAGTGGGCTTTAGGAAAGTCAAAATTAAGGATATTGAAGAGTTTTTTAAGGTAATTCGCAAAGAAAAGCTAGCAGACGTGGAAATCCAATTCTTTGACGCGAAATCGGTGGCTACATGGCAGCATCTATACTTTGCAGCTTTAAACGCGCTAACAGCGTTCAAGAACAAGGAAAACATTTCAAAAAGCCTAGCGATGGAAACAATGCTTTACGCTTCCGCACAACACCAAATCCAAAAGGCAATGGAACTTCTTGGAATTAAGCCCTATTCGTCCGAAATAGCAGCGCTAATAATTGGAGAAAAACCCGAAACAGTAAAATCAGCTTTATCGAGGGTTTCAAAATATATCAACGCACAACGGGACGATACAGTTCTTGAGTTGTCTGAGGAAAAGGCAGCAACTATCCGGAGGAACTTCACAATCTCAGATGTAGAGCTTGAAACTGTTATGAAAAAGGATGGTTTAGAGAAAGCCTTAACAGACCTGGTCATCGAACGAATGGCGTTGCTGGCAACTCAACGTTAGCTCAGCTTACAGCACTTTCTCCTTCATAACGTATAAAATGTCATCAGGTTTTATTACTGATATTCCAGTCAATCCGCCAATAACCTCAATTAACAGGATTTTGTCAGGTTTGTTTAAGTCAACTTTCCTTTCAATGTTCGCTGCAGCAGCTTCAATGATATCATGTGTAGGAGTTTCCGTAAAGCGCTTCTCAACTGTAACGCGAAAGGTTTCGTTCTCCCCTATTTTTGAGCTGAGCTCTGTGGCTGCACGTTGAATTTCGCCTAAGTCTGTGCGGACAACTTTTTCAATCGGAATTATTCGAAGCGTGTAACGAAACTCATAAGGGCGTTCACGCAAGATTTTCCGAAACTTCTCTATGACCTCGAAGGGGTTAAAGGCTGTTTTTGCGGCAACCAAACCTGCAACGCCTGTCTTGTCAACAGTAGCCGCTGAATCACCTATCTGCCCGAGCAAATACCACAATTCGGAGCAAGCGTCATCCTCGTTTCCACGCGAAGTAGTAGCTAAAAGGTTAAAATCCCTCAGCATAGTTTACACCTTTGCTCCAAACTACCACGTATTATTATCCTTGCAAGCAAATTTAATATTTTCAATGAATAAGGAGTATTGTTAAAACTGTTCATAATTGAGTTTGAGGTCAGTGCAGGTTAGTGGCTTTTTCATAGCTTGTAGGCTCCTAACCGTCGCCTCACATCATCCCCACATTTAATATTTTATTACAAGGATTTATCCATTTTGATAGGTCAAAGCCAGTAGGCTTAAATTTAAGCTGCAGAAGTTTTACTAATTCGTTAACGAGAGGAAGCGACATTGACTGAGGTGCGAAAACCCGTAATCGCTGTTCACGGTGGTGCTGGAACTTGGCATCCTGAACGTAGCCAAGCGGGTTTAGAAGGAGTTAAAAAGGCTGCGAAAACTGGGTTTGACGTTTTAAAGCATGGTGGAAGCGCTGTTGACAGCGTAATGGAAGCTGTGGCGGTCATGGAGGACGAAGGCGCATTCAATGCTGGTTATGGCTCAAGTTTAAACATAGAAAAACGTGTTGAGATGGAAGCATCCATTATGGATGGAAGGACATTACAGGCTGGAGCTGTTGGACTTTTAAAGGACGTTAGGAATCCTGTCCGTTTGGCAAGAATAGTCATGGAAAAAACAGACCATGTTTTTATTGTAGGCGAAGGCGCGGAGAAACTTGCTAAACTTTTTAATATTGAAAGAAGGGAAACTATGACGGAACTTAGGCTAAAATACTATGAAAAGCAAAGAAAGGCTTTACTTGAGGGAAAGTTTGAATTACGAAAGCTGGCTAGCTTGATTAAAAATTATCCAGAATTATTTCAGCTTGAAACAGTAGGCGCAGTTGCCTTGGACAAGGATGGAGATGTCGCGGCCGCAACATCCACTGGAGGTTTTCCATTAAAACTTCCGGGAAGGATTGGGGATTCACCATTAATTGGGTGTGGTACATATGCGGATAATCAGGCTGGGGCATGTTCAGCCACCGGTGTTGGCGAAATAGCGATAAGACTGGTTTTAGCGAAAACCGTTTGCAGCTACATGGAGAATGGAAAGACAGCGCAAGAGGCTGTTGAGGCTGCAATAAAGCTTGTTAATCAAAGATTATCAGCCACATACAATTCCATGGGATTGATTGCCGTTGACGCATACGGTAGGATTGGTGCAGCACATAATTCACCAAACCTGTGTTGGGCTTATGTTACATCGGAAAAACAAGAGCCCGTAGCTTCCTTGACAGCGAAAACCGTGAAATAAAGTTTGGAAAAAGCACAGCAAACGTGTGGCAAAACTTTTATTCTTGACAAGTGACGAATAAAAGCTTAAGGCATTGCTATGTTGCTTCACCCGCAAGAAAAGCGAAGGGGGTGAAAAACATGGTTGAGGAAGAGGAATGGGAAGAAGAGTGGGAAGAGGAAGAAGAGTTTGAAGAAGAAGAGTGGTGAAAATTTAGACGTCGACGAAGGCATTTCGCTTTTTCCTAAAAGTTTTTAGCAACTTTATATGTTGATTTTAAGGTTCATATTTATAAAGTTGTGATCACTCCATTGCTGGATTAACATGACGAGGGTAGCAGTGTTAGACGCTGACAAGTGCAAACCGAAACGTTGCAATAGACTATGCTATCGTTTCTGCCCAATGGTGCGAAGCCACAAAGAAGCAATACGCTTTGAAGATGACAAGCCAGTGATTGTGGAACCTCTCTGTTCCGGATGTGGAATATGTATAAAGAAATGTCCGTTTAACGCTATTTCAATAGTAAATCTTCCAGATGAACTGGAAAAAGAGTGTAGCCACCGTTTTGGACAAAACACTTTCAAACTTTACAGGCTTCCAACACCCTCGCCCGGCATCGTTTTAGGTTTACTCGGACAGAATGGGATAGGTAAAACCACAACCCTTAAAATACTCTCGGGCGAGGTCATGTTAAACCTTGGAAACTACGAAAACCATCCAGATTGGGATGAGATAATCCGGCATTTTAGAGGCTCAATGCTTCAAGATTACTTCCAAAGAATGAGTGAGGGTAAGCTTAAGATTTCGTATAAACCTCAACATGTTGACAAGATTTCGAAAGTTGTTTCCGGAAAAATCGGAGAACTCTTAGAAAAGGTTGATGAACGAGGAGAACTCAAAAAAATTGCAGAGCAACTTGAACTTAAACAGCTTTGGAATAGACCTATTGAGGTTTTAAGCGGAGGTGAATTGCAGCGTGTGGCGGTAGCAGCTGCCATATGCCGCGAAGCCGACGTATATCTTTTCGATGAACCATCAAGCTATTTGGACGTAAAACAGAGGCTTGAAGTTGCCAGATCCATAAGAAGCCTAAAAAAAGACGAAAAAACAGTGATTGTGGCTGAACACGACCTAGCAATAATAGATTACTTGTCAGACCGAATCTGCATTTTTTATGGAGGACCAGGAGTTTATGGTATTGTATCTCATGTTCACGGTGTAAGAACAGGCATAAACATTTACCTGCAAGGTTACATTCCAGACGAAAACGTCCGATTTAGGAAAGAAGCAATAATATTTCACGAGAAGCCGCCAACAGTAAGTTTTGTCGTTGGCGAAACATTGCTGAAGTGGGAGCAAACAGAAAAAACATATAAAGGATTCAAACTTGTTGCCCATCCCGGAGAAATAAAAAAAGGAGAAATAGTTGGCATTTTGGGACCTAACGGTATAGGCAAAACAACTTTCGTAAAGATTTTAGCCGGAATTGAAAAGGCTGACAATGGGAAAAAGTTTGGTGAGTTGGAGGTGAGTTATAAACCACAGTACATTTCAGCGGAATATGAGGGAACAGTCCAAGAACTTTTAAGGAGTGTTGCCAAGGAAATTTTCACTTCAAGCTGGTATAAGACAGAAATCCTTCAACCTTTGAGGATAAATATGCTTTTTGATAGGAATATGGCTGAACTCAGTGGTGGAGAACTCCAAAAAGTAGCGATTGCAGCATGTTTATCCAGAAAGGCGGAGCTTTACCTGCTTGACGAACCCAGCGCCTACCTAGATGTTGAAGAGAGATTGAACATGGCTCGCGCCATTCGAAGGATTGTTGAAACTCATAACGTAACAGCCTTTGTAGTTGAACATGACGTTGTCGCCCAAGACTTCATAGCCGACCGCTTAATGGTTTTCACAGGCGAACCCGGAGTCAAGGGCATAGCAAACCCGCCGATCAGCCTAAGGGATGGAATGAACATGTTTCTGAAAGAAATGAAAGTTACTTTTAGAAGAGACCCTGTTACGAAGAGACCGAGGGTTAACAAGGATGGTTCAAAACTTGACAAATTTCAAAAGGAAATTGGAGAATACTACTATGTGCGTCAGTTGCAAAAATGAAGCGGTATGGGACAGTCATGGATAAGATTGGAGAAAACGAGAAGAAGCTATTGAAAGTGGCTTTGAAAGCTATGGATAACGCTTATGTGCTTTGGGGCTTTAAGGTTGGTGCCGCTGTGCTTGCAGAGGATGACAAAATTTATAGTGGTTGCAATGTTGAAAGTTGGGCTTCTGGACTTGGCATTTGTGCCGAAAGATGTGCAATCAATCACACTGTTTCGCACGGCAGCCGGAAAATTAAGGAAATAGCGGTTGTTATGGATGCTAGTAGCCAAAGTGAGCCTAGACCATGTGGAGCATGTCTACAATACATTTACGATTTTGCGGAGAACCCCAAAATTAAAATTGTTATGGCAAAAGCGGAAAACGGCAGAATCTTGTTTGAAACTGTTAAAGTAAAGACTATTGGGGAGTTGCTGCCGTATCCTTTTAAAAAATGAATAATTTTTGCTGGAAAACGTAGTTAAATTAAAGAGTGAGCAGAACGTATCGTAAAAGTGATTGATGTTAAAGAGGATGTCGGTGGAGGCTTAAGTGGCTCATACAACGTTTGAAGAAATAAGCGCTGCTGACTTCTTTTACCGTAATCGTGATATAGCTGGCTTCACAAATCCTTCTAGAGCTATTTTTGCAGCCGTGAGAGAGCTTGTGGAAAATTCGTTGGATGCCGCTGAAAGCCTCAAAATACCGCCTGATATTTACGTTAGGCTGTCATATGCAGGTGAAGCTGGTAGAGAAACTCAGGTTTACAAGTTAATGGTTGAGGATAATGGTATAGGAGTTCCGCCGCGTCATATCCCCTCAGCTTTTGGGCAAGTGCTTTTCGGTTCAAAGTACAAGTTAAAACAGCAGAGGGGAACCTTCGGTTTAGGCGGAAAAATGGCAATTCTATATGGACAAATCACGACGCATCAGCCCGCCAGCATAACTTCAAGCACAGGCATGTCAAAAATCTACACGTATAAACTCATGATTGACATTCAAAGGAATCGACCGCTCATACTTGACAGAAAAGTTCTCATAAATAAGGAACGATGGCGTGGAACAATAGTTGAATTCAGCCTTGAAGGCGACTATTTCAGGGCTATGCCGAAAATTCTGGAATATTTTAAGCAGACAGCTATGGTGAATCCCTATGCGAACTTGACCTTTGTTGATCCTAAAGGCAGGTTATACAAGTTTACCAGAGTTACGAAGGAGATGCCCGACCCACCGAAGGAAACCCTGCCGCATCCATATGGCGTTGATGTAGAGCTTCTCCAACGCCTCATACAAGTGACACCTTATCGGAACATGCTTGAGTTTCTGAAAAATCATTTCCACAGGGTTGGGGAGATCACTGCACGCAAATTCTTGGAATTCAGCAACATAAGTCCCTCTAAGAATCCGAAGAGGCTTTCCCACGAAGAAATTGTTAGGCTAATGCGTATGCTGAAAAAGTTCAAGGAGTTCTTGCCACCGGATGCAAATTGTCTATCACCCTTGGGTGAGAAACTGTTAAGAGCGGGCGTACTGAAAGAGTTGAAGCCGGAGTTTGTGGCTGTCCATAAGCGTAGGCCGTCAACATATGCTGGTCATCCCTTCATCATCGAGGTGGGAATCGCCTATGGTGGGGAAATTCCGAAGAAAGGGAGCTTCTTGATTTATCGTTTTGCCAATAGAATTCCCTTGTTATATGATGAGGCGAGCGACGTTTCAGTGAAGGTGATAAATTCTGTGAATTGGAGAAGATATAAAGTTACGCCGGACATGCCCGTTGCAATTTTAGTGCATATTTGCAGCACGAAGGTTCCATACAAAACTGTTGGAAAGGAATTTATCGCGGACAGACCTGAAGTCAGAAGGGAAATAGCCAATGGACTGCGGGAGGTTGCCCGTCAACTCCAGCGTTTCTTGACGAGAAGGGCGCATGTGGATAGAGATAGGAGAAGACTTGGAATTTTCAGCAAATACTTGCCAAAAATAGCCCAGTTTTCGGCTAAGCTTGCTGGTAAGGAAAAACAGCCAGATATAAAAAAACTCTTAAGGAGTGTGAAAAGGTTTGGAGCGGAGAAAACGTAAAAGCATCATAATGGAGAAGAAAAAAGAAGTTTTAACAGATTTGGAAAACCTTGGCGTTAGAATTTATGAACAACTTGATAGGGGATATTTTCCATCAATAGAGATGCCTAGTCGCTCAACAGAAAACATATACTACGACCCTCAAGTAAGGCAGTTCATTTTAGGAGACAGAAAGGTGCGGAGAAATGCCCGCAACATTCGACATCTAAGACCTTTCACACAGCTTGTCTGGACCGCGTTCTTTTCTCACGAGCTCACTTCCCAACGCAAAACATCCACGCTGAGAGACGTTTACTATTCGGCACAAGCATATGAGATGAGCTTCAAAGACCAGCAGGAATCAAACAACATAATAACAGATTTGGAAACGGTTTTGGGATTCTCAAGAGAAGACTTTAACATCTTTCCAGAAGAACGCTCGGCGATTTTTGGTGATCTAACAATAGAGTATACTGTGCCAGGCTATGAAGGAAGAACATTAAATTTAACTTCCCATCCAGACGGTGTCATGATTGGACCAGCCTTAACCTCATCAGAGTTTGTGAAAACAACAGCGGACAAAGTAATAGCCATAGAGAAAGGCGGTTTGTTCACACGGTTCATAGAAGAAAATGTGCACAAAAAGTTTAATGCAATACTTGTTTTAACGGCTGGACAAGCCCCACGGGCGACACGACACTTTATTAGGAGACTTAACAGGGAACTAAACATTCCAGTCTATATTTTTACGGATGGCGACCCGTGGGGGATGCACATAGCCATGGTTATAATTTCGGGTTCTGCAAACGCCGCACACCTAAGAGAGTTGACAACGCCGGATGCGAAATGGAGCGGAGTCTGGGCAACAGACATCGTCAATTATAAATTGCCGACGGACCCGCTTGACGAAGTGGACGTAAAGAGGCTTTATGAGTTGCAGAGGGACCCCCGCTATAAGGATCCATTGTGGCAGAGGGAGATTAAGATTTTTTTGAAGATAAGGAGGAAGGCAGAGCAGGAAGCCTTCAGCAGATACGGCTTAACCTATATTGTGGATGAATATTTGCCTGCTAAGCTGGAAGAGACGAAGTGAACATGGGAAATTTAAAATAACCGTTTGTCGTTCTATGTAAAAGCACACTGAAAAGGAAAGGTCCAGATATGAGCGAGGAAGGCGGTTTCGGATTGGTGGCTGCCGAGAAATTCTTCGGCTTGATACTTCTTATTGTTGGCGCTTTAGCCACATATTACACATTTACAAGCACTCAAGCATTAGGTGCTTACACGGGATTTTTCGGATTCTTAAGCGCCATATTAATTGCGTTAGGATTAATTTTGATAATTGCAAAGACGGAGTAAGCTGTTCGTTTTAACAAATGCTTATTATTTTGAAGTATATTGATAAAAGGCATAAGTGAATCTATTTCATTACGCCGCTGAACCTAATAGGAGATATGTGAAATGCCTATTCGTCAACCAATTGTTTGTGTGCTTGGTCATGTTGATACTGGTAAGACTTTGATTTTAGATAAAATCCGTAAGACGAGTGTGCAAGCTCGGGAAGCCGGAGGGATTACACAGCATATTGGTGCAAGTTTTTTCCCTGTCGACACGCTCAAGCAGTTGTGTGGTCCTTTACTTTTCATGGTTAAAGGCGAGATTGAGATTCCAGGCTTGCTTGTTGTTGACACGCCTGGACACGAAGCCTTCACAAACTTGCGCAAGAGGGGCGGAAGCGTAGCCGACATAGCCATTCTTGTGATTGATGTTTTAAGGGGTTTTGAACCACAAACTTACGAGTGCATAGAGATTTTGAAGACTCGTAAAACGCCTTTTTTGGTTGCTGCAAACAAGATAGATCGGATACCGGGCTGGAATTCTTATCCTGACACGCCTTTTTTGAAGACTTACAAGATGCAGGACCGCTATGTTAAACAGGATTTGGATAACAGGATATATGATATTATAGGCGTTTTCTCTCGTTTAGGGTTTAGGGCAGACCGTTTCGACAGCATAAAGGACTTTACAAAGACCGTGGCGATTGTGCCTACGAGTGCGAAGACTGGTGAGGGTGTAACTGAGCTTCTCGCGGTTCTTGTTGGTTTGACGCAGCAGTATTTGAAGAAGCGTTTGCAGACGACTGAGGGCCCGGCTAAGGGCACGGTTTTAGAGGTTAAGGAAGAGCCTGGTTTAGGATTGACGATTAACACGATAATTTATGATGGGGTTTTGCGGAAAGACGACTTGATTGTTGTAGGCGGTAAGGAGAAACCTATTGTTACACGTATACGAGCGATTTTAGTTCCAAAAGCTTTGGACGAGATTAGGGACCCGAGGGACAGGTTTTCTTCTGTGGATTCTGTTTCTGCCGCGGCTGGAATCAAAATTGTTGCGCCTGATTTAGAGGGTGCTTTGGCTGGTGCCCCTTTGTATGCTGTGCAGCATGGTGAAGAGCCGGAGAAGTATGCTAAGCTTGTTTTGGAGGAGATTGAACGGATTAGGATATTGACGGATGTTGATGGGATTGTTTTGAAGGCTGACACTTTAGGTTCATTGGAGGCTATTGCTGAAAGCCTAAAACGAAACGATGTGCCGATTCGGCTGGCGGATGTTGGGGACGTTTCGAAAAGGGATGTTACAGAGGCTATGGTTGTGAAGGAACACGAGCCTTTGTATGGCGTGGTTTTAGCCTTCAACGTTAAGGTTTTGCCGGACGCAGAAGAGGAAGCCGCCAACCGCAACGTTCAGATTTTCCGTGAAAACATAATTTACCGCCTAGTAGATGATTATTTATTGTGGCTTAAAACTCAGCGGGAAGCAGAACTTGAGCAAAAATTCGAAAGGCTGGTTAAGCCTGGAAAAATCCGCATCATGGAAGGCTATGTTTTCCGAAGGGCGAAACCAGCAATTGTTGGTGTGGACATACTAGCTGGAAGGATAAAGCCGAAATACACTCTTGTTAGAAGCGAAGACGGTAAAGAAGTAGGCGAAATACAGCAGATTCAAGAGAAGGGAAAAGCCTTACCAGAGGCTGGGCAGGGGATGCAGGTGGCAATATCCATAGACAAGCCGATGGTTGGAAGACACATATTCGAAAAAGACATATTATACGTGAAGGTGCCAGAACACCACGCGAAAGCTTTGCTAACAACATTTATGGATAGACTGACAATAGAAGAGCAAGAGGCACTAAACGAATACGTAAACTTGATGAGAAAGAAAATACCGTTCTGGGCAACATAGCTAAAATACAACTGTTAAGTATAAGTTGTCATAATTTTTTAAGCAATCCGATATATATTTTATTACAACTGTAATTATTGAACAAAGAAATCGTGTGTGATGAGTGAATTGACTGAGAATAAGAAGAGCATGTTGCAGTTTGAAACAGGGACTCTTTCAAAAGAGGAAGTTGAGGCTATCTTAGATTCGCTTCCGGTTGACATATCATTTGTTGATAAAGAAGACCGTGTAAAATACTTCAACAGGGCTGAGAAAAGAATTTTCGTTCGGACAAAGGCTGTTATTGGAAGAAAAGTGCAACTATGCCATCCACAGAAAAGCATTCACATTGTAAATAAGATTCTGGAAGCCTTCAAAACAGGCAAAAAACATGTGGCAGAGTTTTGGATTCAGATGAATAACCGTCTAATCCACATCAGATATTTTGCAGTAAGAGACAAAAATGGAAAGTATTTGGGAACCCTAGAAGTAACACAAGACATAACCGACATCAAGAAAATTGAAGGAGAAAAACAACTCCTAGATTGGAAAATGTAGTCTCATTTTCCCAAAAGCAAACAATAACATAAAGCGAGGCGGAGGCGCCTCTCTCCATATGATTAAATCGTCGTGCACGTGAAAAACTCAAGATTCAATATCCAATCCCCAATTTTTAATCATAAACCGCATAACGCGGAAAACGGGAAGGGGGAGAGTAAATGATAAAACTAAATTTAATTAATTAAGAGAGTAGGTGGATGTTTCCTATTCTTGTGTTTTTTAGGTGTTTTTCTGCTGCTTTCTGGCATTCTATTGCTTGTTTTCTGCTTGTTGTTGGCAAATCGTTCAAAACATAGCATGGATAAAAGGCTAACAGCGTATACGGAATATTTGGGTCTATGTCGCTTATGAATTTGGCAATGTTCTCAACCTCTTCAACATCTGTATAGCCTGGAACAAGCAGTGTACTAGCGGAAAGCACTGGCAGTTCAGGACGCTTTTTGTAGAATTTTTCTCCTATCATTTTGAAGTTCTCAAGCGTAGGCTTGTTTGAAACTCCGCATAATGCCATGTTTAATTCTTCGCTCCAAGTTTTCAAGTCAAATTTTATGTTGCCACCGCTTTCCAAAGCGTATTGTGCTGCTTTTTCAGCCAATTTTGGATTAATATAACCGTTAGTTTCCCAGCAAATCCGAAGGATCCGCTTTTCAGCTTTGGCTTTTTCTAAGGCTATGCGGCTTACCTCAAGTGAATGCGGCATCTGGGGTGAAGGGTCTCCGCCGAAATAGCATACGCAAGAAACATGTTTATCCACTTTGCCCGCTAAAGCCTCAGCACTCATGACAGGCTTGTGCTTAACAGCTAAGTTGCGGTAATGCCAGTTCTGACAGAACAAGCAGTCATAGCTGCAGGCTCCGTAGAAAACCGCTAAATTAGTATAGCCATACTCTGCTTCTGGCTTGTAAGCATATCTAGGATAGCCACTTCCAGTGCATCCTGGACAGAACCACCAGCTAACACAGTTGGTTGGCAAGCCATCATAATACCATTCCAAGACGCCTTTCTCAGCAGTGCCGCCAAAACGAACCAAACGCCCACCAACATTCCAAACAAGCCCACAAAAACCACTGTTGCCAGCACCAATCACACAATTGTTGGCACAAACTCCACATGGCAGTCCACCAACATCTCTTGGCGGTTCAGAAGGCAAACCGAAAACGGCACGGCTCTTCGCATGCACACGCTTTGTAACCTCAAGGGCTTGCTCAGGCTTTTCCCTTATGCACTTTAAACAAACGCCTAAACTGTCCGAGATGGTCGCGGCTTTTTCGCCGCAAATTAAACATTTTCCCATAAATGCAGAGCTCCACAAAAACTTAACAAAACCTTGGAATATAACTCTTCTAAACGCTAAGCTTTCTGACATACAAGAGGCATGTGGCTAGCCACCACCGACAGGTGGCAGTATGGCTAAAACGTCACCGTCCGTAAGCATTGTTTTTAACCCGTCAAGCGTAGTTATGCTTCTACCGTTCACTAGCAGCGTCAAATAACTTTGAATCTCACCGGTTTTTCTATCAAAAACATACTCAACGAAATCCTTCCCGTAAAGCTCAGCTAACCGCTCCAACACGTTTTCAACTGTGACTTCCTTGCCGTCGGGAAACTCGATGGATTCTGCTTTTTTCCCAATCAACTCCCGCAACGCCGCAAAGAAACGCACAGACACCTTCAACAGTCAAACACTCCAACAGGTTTAGCCGCTGGTATCAGCATACCCAACCAAAACTTCGCAATCCGATTTTAAGGCTTCATCCCTTATGCTCAGAAGTGCCCTGCCCCCAGATATGAAAACGAATGTGTCCAGCAGCTTTTCATCCACCTTTCCATAACGCCTCAGTCTTTCCTTAAATATGCTCAAAATATTTTCATACTTGGCATCGTCAGAAACGTGAATAGTTTCCACTTTCCCGGATGAGCCGAAGCACTTAGCTATTTCGTGGCTTAGGTACCGTATCTTAACTTCCATGGCTTACGACCACAGCTTGCCTTAAACTTCTGTACAAATTTAAACTTAGTCTTAATTTTATAAAAACTATTATGTAGCAACCTCTAAACTAAGTCTTTGGAAAGAGGGATCTAAATGCGTTTATCACCATCGGAGCTGGAGCGGTATGAGAGGCAGATGCTGATTTCTGGTTGGGGGATAGAAGGACAGAAGAAACTGAAAGCTGCAAAAGTAGCTGTAGCTGGCATCGGAGGTTTAGGATGCCTTGCATCGCTTTACCTCGCGGCTGCTGGCATTGGAAAGATAATTCTTGTAGACAAAGGAAAATTCAAGCTAAACAATCTAAACCGACAGATTCTCTGCTGGCAAAGAGACGTTGGAAAGTTTAAGGCAGAAGTAGCCAAAGAAAAGCTTGAGGCGTTAAATCCTGGAATAGAAGTAGAGGCGGTTGTTGCAGAAATCACCAAGGACAACGCCCATGATGTGATAAGAGACGTTGACGTAGTTATAGACGGACAAGATAATTGGAAAACAAGATTCATAATAAACGAGTACTGTGTAGCGCATAATATATCATTCATCCATGCAGGCGTCTCTGCACTACACGGACAAATGACCACAATAGTGCCGGGTAAAGGACCTTGCTTGCGGTGTATATTTCCGAAAGACCCGCCAGAAGTTGAAAAGATTCCAATGTTAGGCGCCACCCCAGCCTTATTTGCTTCATTACAGGTTATGGAGACCGTTAAACTTGTCACCGGGATAGGTGAGCCGCTTGTTGGACGAATGCTGTTTGCAAACGGGGAGGAAATTGTGTTTGAAACCGTAGAAGTTAAGAGAAGCGTTGAATGTCCTGTTTGTGGCAATCTGTAGAGAGAAGGCGAGTAGACTGCATCAGACATTCACTTGCAGGGCATTGAAAAACTGCATCCAAGAGAGGTAAAGGTTTATATTTTAGCGCATTTTTGCTTATTCAGAATTAATATTTTAAGTTAGAATGGAGGGTTTGTATGGCCTACTTAACAACAACACCGTCGGGACAACCAGTCCTAATCCTTAAAGAAGGGACAACAAGAAGCCGCGGAAGAGAAGCTCAAAGAAACAACATCATGGCTGCACGCATAATAGGCGAAGTGCTAAAGACAACGCTTGGACCACGTGGCATGGACAAAATGCTCATAGACAGCCTAGGAGACATAACGATAACAAACGACGGAGCAGCAATCCTAGGCGAAATGGAAGTTGAACATCCGGCAGGTAAAATGATGGTTGAAGTCGCAAAAACACAAGACGACATGGTAGGCGACGGAACAACAACAGCCGTTGTTTTAGCTGGCGAACTACTAAAAAAGGCTGAGGAACTGCTAGACCAGAACATCCACCCAACAGTGATAGTGAGCGGCTACCGAAAAGCTGTGCAAAAAGCTGTGGAAACCATAAACAACATTGCAATACCAGTGGATATTGAAGATCGTGCAACGCTCAGGAAAGTTGCATTAACGTCCATGGCAAGCAAAGCAGTAGGTCCAGCAAAAGAACACCTAGCAGAGATAGCAATAGACGCTGTAAAACAAATCGTTGAGCAACGTGGAGAAAGAAGAGTGGCAGATATTGACAACATCCAAATCATAAAGAAGGAAGGAAAAAGCCTCTTCGAATCCGAACTCATCCAAGGCGTAATAATAGACAAAGAAGTTGTTCACCCAGGCATGCCCAAAAAGATAGAAAAAGCCAAAATAGCGTTGCTTGACTGTCCACTAGAAATCGAAAAAACAGAAATCAGCGCCGAGATAAGAATACGCGACCCGGCACAAATGAAAGCCTTCCTTGATCAGGAAACACGAATGCTAAAAGAAATGGTTGAAAAAATCAAAGCTGCAGGAGCAGACGTTGTCTTCGCCCAGAAAGGCATAGACGACATGGCCCAACACTTCCTAGCAAAACAGGGGATACTTGCAGCAAGAAGAGTAAAACAGTCAGATATGGAAAAGCTGGCAAGGGCGACTGGTGGCAGAATGGTCACAGGCTTGGACGACTTAACGCAAGAAGACTTAGGCATGGCAGGCATAGTTGAAGAACGCAAAATCGGCGAAGACAAAATGATTTTCGTTGAGAAATGCAAAGACCCCCGCTCGGTTGCAGTTCTTATTCGCGCTGGACTTGAAAGGATGGTTGACGAAGCTGAAAGAGCCATGAACGACGCCCTATCCGTGGTTTCAGATGTAATAGAAGACAACAAAATTGTGACAGGCGGCGGCGCAGTAGAAGTTGAAATAGCCAAAGAACTGCGTAAATACGCCACAAAGGTTGGGGGAAGAGAACAACTGGCAATTGAAGCCTTCGCCGACGCCATCGAAATAGTGCCTAAAACCTTGGCTGAAAACGCCGGACTAGAATCCATAGACATAATCGTAGAACTAAGGGCTGCTCATGAAAAGACAGACGGCCAACCCATGGGAGTAAACGTCTTCACAGGGAAAGTTGAGAACATGCTTGGGAACGGAGTTGTCGAACCATTAGTGGTTAAAGAACAAGCAGTGAAGTCAGCAGCGGAATCCGCATCGATGATACTGCGCATAGACGACGTAATAGCAGCCACAAAACCAAAAGAAGAGAAACCGCCAGGCGGACCTGAAAGCGAAGAAGAATACTAAAAGCTCCCCTCAGTTTTTCTCACACCACTACTTTTTATACATCAAAAATTTAAACCATAAAACAGCTTTTACTCTTAAGGGGCTCCGGTAGTATAGTCCGGTCAAGTATAGCGGCCTCTCGACACACAAGTGGTGAAAGAAAGCCGCCGACCCGGGTTCAAATCCCGGCCGGAGCACCAACTAAGTCATTCTGATTTTTTCGGAAAAATAATCTTCTATTTCTTTTTTCCCATCAATGTTTGGATGGAGAGTCCGGTCAAATCTCCGGTAAAGTGGGAGATTATAACAATGGTCAGCGATCCTGTTAGATAGAAAATTAACCCGAGTATAAGTCCTCCAATGAACGGTGAAATTGCGTTGAAAACTCCTTGGTAGAGATGGGGAAGGAAGAAAAACAAAGCTTGCACTATTATCGCGACGACGGGCGAAGTTATTAACAGGAGGACGCTAAGTAGGTAGGCTCTAAAGATTATTTCTTCGAAAATTGCAGCTTTTATTGACGTTGCTAACAATAAGCCAAAAGATTTTCTCATAGATTTGGGCAGTGAAGCAAATACGAGTTTTTTGACCTCCTCTTCCCTTTCTGATTTATAGTTAGGCAAAAATTTACTTCGGAAAAGTGAGATCAGCATGTCTATAGGTAAACACACAAGAAAAAATAAGATGCCAGCAGCGAAGCCTAAAAGAAACTGCTCTCCTGAAAGGAATATGCTATCTAAACCAAAAGCAGTGATAAGATTTTGACCAAATAAAAAGGTTAGAACTATAAGCACCAAAAGCAAAACTGTTGTCTCAAGTGTGGATATCCACATAAGTTGATAAAATGAAGGGAGCTTCTTATATTTACGAGAAAATCTAGGATCTATCTTATATGCCAGAAGAAGAAAAATAACGTAAGCAATTAAAAAAGCGAAAAACCCATGAAGACCTAGCCAAGAATCTTCCAAATATTTCCCCTCATTTGATGATACTTTAAATAATAATACTTTTATTATTTGCGAACGGACACTAAGAAATGCGGAGAAAAAATAAACTTTTGCTAGTTTTTAGCTTAATGAAAACCGGAAATTTCGGTTTTACCGGTAAATTAGTGTTTCAATTCTAGCCGGAGCACCAAAAACCACTTTGCTTTTCTGAAAATCGATGTTATTAACCGCCTTCGGTTCTAGCGATAAGAGTTCAAGAAGTCTTTGAATCGTGACAAACCTGCCTCCAGAATTCCA
>DAOUSM010000065.1 GCA_030627225.1 Candidatus Bathyarchaeota archaeon
AATGCACACAAGGTTGCCCAGTAGAAGTTGATATCCCAGCCTTCATCAAATTGATTAGAGAAAGGAAATTTGACGAAGCAATAAGAAAAGTAAAGGAGAAAAATAGTCTTCCAGCAATTTGTGGACGTGTATGCCCACAAGAAGGACAATGCCAAAAATTCTGCGTCCTCGGAAAAGTGGGCGATCCAGTAAGCATTGGAAGATTAGAAAGGTTTTTGGCCGACTGGGAAAGAGAAAAGAGCATTGAAATTCCAGAAAACACGGCGCCCACAGGTAAAAAAGTTGCGATAATCGGTGCCGGTCCCGCCGGACTTACGGCTGCAGCCGACCTAGCCAAACTCGGACATGAAATCGTGATTTTTGAGGCTCTACATCTCCCAGGCGGCGTATTAATGTACGGTATCCCAGAATTTCGTCTGCCAAAAAGCATAGTCCAAGCTGAGGTTGATTATGTTAAGAAACTGGGGGTTGAAATTCGCACCGGGTTCCTCATTGGTAGGGTATATACGATTCCCGAGTTGCTTAAGAAAGGGTTCGACGCAGTTTTCATTGGTACAGGTGCTGGGTTGCCTCGTTTTATGAGTTTGCCTGGCGAAAATCTTGGCGGAATATACTCTGCAAACGAGTTTTTGATTAGAGTTAATTTAATGAAGGCTTATGCTTTTCCAGAGTATGACACGCCTATAAGAATTGGTAAAAAGGTTACAGTTATCGGCGGTGGCAACGTAGCCATGGACTCTGCTCGTTCAGCATTACGCTTAGGCGCTGAAGAAGTCTATGTGGTTTATCGTCGCTCTAGGAAGGAGATGCCGGCAAGGCTCGAAGAAGTAGAAAATGCGGAAGAAGAAGGTATAATCTTCAATTTTCTCACGAATCCAACGAGGTTTTTCGGCGATGAAAACGGTTGGGTGAATGCTATGGAATGCATCCGCATGGAACTTGGACCTCCAGACGAATCTGGAAGGCGAAGACCAGTTCCCATTAAGGGCTCAGAATTCATAATGAAGACGGATACGGTGATAGTTGCGATTGGAAGAACTCCCAACCCAATTATACAACGCACAACTGAAGGATTAGAAGTTACCAGATGGGGCACAATAGTGGCGGATGAAAACGGGAAAACAAGCATTGAAGGTGTTTATGCAGGAGGAGACATCGTAACAGGCGAAGCCACGGTCATAAGCGCCATGGGAGCGGGTAAAAAAGCGGCAAGAGCCATACACGAATACTTAATGAAAAGCAAGATTAAAAACAAAGCGTAATAAAACATAACGTTTAATTTTGCTGCCGAGTATGTTTCTGCTCCCTATTTGGAGGTTTCATAATGGTTACGTTAAATCTTGACAAGATTTTTAATCCTAGAAACATCGCTGTGATTGGAGCGAGCGACGAAGAAGGTTCTGTCGGATGCACATTAATGAAAAATCTTACAGAGTTAGGCTATGAAGGCAAAGTTTACCCTGTTAACATTCGCAAAACGGAAATTCTCGGTTTCAATGTCTACCAAACAGTTGAGCAGCTTCCAGAAACGGTTGATCTTGCAATAATTGCCACACCAGCTAAAACCGTTCCCGACATAGTGGAGCAGTGTGGAAAAGCTGGAATAAAGGGCATAATCATCATTTCAGCCGGCTTTAAAGAAGTTGGACCCGAAGGCAAAGCATTAGAGGACAGAATTCTTGAAATAAAAAAGAGGTACAATCTCAGAATTATAGGGCCCAATTGCTTAGGAATTATTCGCCCAAGCATTCATCTTAACGCAACTTTCACAAGTAAAATGCCGAAACCCGGCAGCGTCGCGTTTATCTCCCAAAGTGGTGCGTTAGGCGCAGCGATTCTTGACTGGGCCATCCACGAGAACATAGGCTTCAGCAACTTCGTTTCTGTAGGCTCAATGATTGACGTGGACTTCGGCGACCTCATAGACTACTTCGGCACAGATCCGGAAACAAGAAGCATCTTAATGTATATTGAGGGAATAACTGACGCCAGAGAATTCGTGAGTGCTACAAGACACTTCGCAAGAACTAAACCCATAATTGTTGTGAAGGCTGGGAAGTTCAGCGAAAGTGCAAGGGCTGCCTCTTCGCACACAGGAGCGCTTACAGGCGAAGACATGGTGTATGACGCAGCATTTAAACGCGCTGGAATAGTCCGTGTTGACGAGATTGCTGACCTGTTCAACTGCGCTGAAGTTTTAGGTATGCAACCTCTCCCGAAGGGCCCGAACCTTGCCATAATCACTAACGCAGGCGGTCCAGGAGTAATGGCTACAGATGCTCTTATAGCAAGAGGCGGAAAACTGGCTGAATTGAGCCGAAAAACGATGGAGACGCTTAACAACATTCTGCCTCATTATTGGAGTAGAGGCAATCCAGTTGATATTTTGGGAGACGCCAAAGCTGACAGGTACAAAGCGGTGGTTAAGGCATGTCTTAACGATGGAAACGTTGACGGTTTATTGATAATTTATAGTCCTCAAGCTGTGGCAGACCCTGCTGAAATCGCGAAAAGCATTGTGGAGTTATGCAAAAGCATGGGTTATCGTAGTAAAACGATTTTAACTTCCTTTATGGGCCATGGAGAAGTGGAAGAGGCAAATCGCATTTTTAACGAAAACAACATCCCAACTTATTCTACTCCGGAACAAGCAGTTAAAACATACATGTACATGTATCAGTATAAGCGTAACCTTGAACTACTTTATGAAACACCTGAGGAACTGCCGGTTGATGTTGTTCCGCCGAAACGTCCTCTCATGGTGATCATAAGGAACGCTGCCATGGAAAACCGTGAAATGCTGACCGAAGCGGAAGCGAAAAAGCTTCTGGACTACTACAATATTCCCGTTGTGAAAACGTTGGTTGCAAAGACTGTCGATGAAGCCGCTATTTTAGCTTCGCAGATAGGTTACCCAGTTGTGCTCAAGATTCTTTCTCCTCAAATTGTTCATAAGACTGATGCTGGTGGCGTTGTGCTCGATATAACTTGCGAAGCTGAACTTCGGGAGGCATTCGACCGTATTATCCAACAGGCTAAAGAGTATAACCCAAACGCGGAGATTCTAGGCGTTACAGTTCAACCAATGATTAAAAAACAGGGTTATGAGGTTATCATCGGAGCGAAAACTGATTCGATTTTCGGTCCAGTAATGTTGTTCGGAATGGGTGGCATTGGTGTGGAACTTTTCAGGGACATTGCTATTGGGCTTCCACCGTTAAATCAAACTTTAGCCAGAAGAATCATGGAGGAGACGAAGGTTTACCAGCTTCTAAAAGGTTACAGAAACGTGCCGCCAGCGGATATTAAGCTTTTGGAAGAGGTAATGGTGCGTTTTTCTCAGATGCTTGTTGACTTTCCACAACTGAAAGAGGTTGACATTAACCCATTGTTTATCAATGAGAAAGAAGCCTTTGCCCTTGACGCCCGCGTAGTGATTGATAAGGAACGTGTATTCAGAAAACTTGAACCGCATGAACACTTGGTGATAAGTCCATATCCCAAAAAATATGAAACATTATGGAAGCTTAGAGACGGACGAACGGTGCTCTTAAGACCCATAAAGCCCGAAGACGAACCATTATGGTTGGAAATGTTCCAAAACTTCTCAGAGGAGTCCATACGCTACAGGTTCTTCCAGATAATCAAGGATACGCCGCATGAGGTTAGAGTTCGATACTGCAATATTGACTATGATAGAGAAATAGCCATCGTGCCGGAATTAAACGAGGAGGGACGCAGAAAAATCCTAGGAGTTGTCAGACTTAGCATCGAACCAGACGGAAAAGCTGGTGAAATAGCCTTTATCGTTGCTGACCCATGGCAAGGCTTAGGCTTAGGAACAAAAATGGTGGATTACATGATTGAAATCTGCAAAGATAGAGGACTTGAAACAATTTACGGTATAATGCTACCCGACAATCATAGAGCTATCAGCTTAATGAAGAAAATGGGATTCAACATCGAATACTTAGATGACGGCACAGTGAAGGCAACCCTCAACTTAAAAGAAGAAGAGTTAGGAGTCCATCCTATAATAGAGAAAAGCTTGGAGGAAAAACAAATAGAGGAGAAAGAAGCAGAGGAAAAACGAGTAGAAGAGAAGGAAGTAGAGGCAATAAAAGAATGACTAATTTATGGAAAGACCTTCCACCAGGCCCTGATCCTCCTCGTAAGGTTTACACGATAGTAGAAGTGCCTAATGGATGCAGCAACAAGTACGAGTTCGATTATGAAACTGGTGTTCTTAAGCTTGACCGTGTATTATATTCTGCCCTTTACTATCCAGGCGATTACGGCATAATCCCAAGAACATGGTCTATCGACGAGGATCCACTGGACATTTTGGTGTTGACTACGAAGCCTACTTTCCCTGGCTGCGTAATGATTGTTAGACCTATCGGTGTACTGACAACGGAGGATGAAAACGGAGAAGACGACAAAATTTTAGGAGTCCCTATTGGAGACCCTAGATTTCAGGAGGTTATGGATGTTACGGATGTTGCTAGGCATTTCAAGGCGGAAATCGCAGATTTTTTCCTAAATTACAAGAAACTTGAACCGAGGAAATGGGTGAGGGTTAAGGGATGGAAAGACGCAAAGGTTGCGGAAAACATAATATTATCAGCTATTCAACGTTACAAAGAAAAATTTGAGAAGTAGTTCAGAAAGCCATCTCGTGGAGCATGATTATAGCATTGCTCTATGATTCTTAGATAATGCGTTTATGTCTTGCGATTGCATGAAATTTTTTGAAGTTTATGATGCGAAAGCTTTATAGAACAAGAATGTTTGATAAGGATTTCTAACGCTTAGGAAATGCTTGCCATGAGCATGCAAACTTCAGCGGAAAAAATTAAGAGGGAAATTCCTCCTTGCCGTGCCGCTTGTCCCTCAGGTATTAACATCCAAGCTTATGTCGCTCTCATTTCTCAAGGAAAATTTAGAGAAGCTTTAGAAGTTATTAGACGATACATTCCTTTTCCATTGGTGTGCGGACGTGTTTGCTTTGCCCCTTGCGAAGACGCTTGTACAAGAAGCAAAGTTGACGAAAATATAGGCATTCGCATTCTTAAACGATTTGTCGCTGACTACGAACTAGCAATAGCCAAAGCGGAGAAACCTACACTGGTACCGAAGATTCACGAAGAGAGAGTGGCGATAATAGGTTCTGGACCAGCAGGACTCACAGCAGCCTACGAACTAGCAAAAATGGGCTACCCTGTAACAGTTTTTGAAAAATCTTCTGAACTAGGAGGAATGCTAAGAGAATGCATTCCAAAATTTCGTCTTCCAAAGGACATTCTTGACATTGAAATCGACTACGTAAAAGGCATAGGTATAGAAACCCAAGCAAACACTGAAATCGGAAAAGACGTGACAATCGAAGAACTTACCAAACAAGGTTACAAGGCAGTATTTTTAGCGATTGGAGCACAAAAAAGCATGAAGCTTAACATCGAAGGTGAAGAATTAACCGGAGTAATAGATGCTATTGAGTTCTTAAAAGCCGTAAATAAAAATGAGAAAGTTGAGCTTGGAGACCAAGTCGCGGTTATCGGTGGCGGCAACGTTGCAATCGACGTGGCAAGAACAGCCCTACGATTAGGACCGAAAAACGTTACGATTTTCTACAGAAGATCAAGAAAGGAAATGCCTGCTCATCCGCATGAAGTTAAAGAAGCAGAAGCAGAAGGTGTAAGAATCGAATTTTTAGTAACGCCCAAGAGAATATTAGGTGAAAATGGAAAGGTTACAGCCATAGAATTAATTAGGATGGAACTTGGACCGCCGGATGAAACTGGGAGAAGAAGACCTATTCCCATCGAAGGCTCAGAGTTTACAGTTCCGGTTAATTCGATGATACCCGCCATCGGCGAAATTCCAGACACCACCTTTTTACCGAAAGAAATCAGCATAGCACGTAGAAACAGAATCGTAGTAGACCCCATCACGCTTGAAACAACAAAGCCGGGGA
>DAOUSM010000005.1 GCA_030627225.1 Candidatus Bathyarchaeota archaeon
AGCAGCTTATCGGCGTTAACCCTCAACCTTTCCAGTAACTGGTCAATTATTTCACGCACATCCACAACATGTTCAACATCAAATCCGAAATCCCTGTACACTCTTTTACTAAGCTTAACCATCACGTCATACAAAACCTCTAAAAAACCATAATCGTCAACACCAAAGGTTTCAATCTCTTTTAAGGCCCTTCTGACAGACGTTGACGAAAGCTCATCTGAAAGGATACCAGCCGCATAATAGGGCAGACTGTGGGCCTCGTCGAAAATGCAGTTCACATCCTTAACCTTTATTCCGGCCCTCCCGAAAATGGACTTTCTTACAGAATCAACCAGAATGTAATTGTAGTTACCAACAATTATGTCGGCATACTTTGCAAGAATCTTAGTGATCTCGTATGGGCAGAGGCTTTCATTAACGCTTATCTCGTACACTTCATCCGGAAGCAGAGGCCCGATTTTTTTAATCCTATTAATAAGATTGTAGGCACGCCAACTGGGCTTCCATCCACTGTAAGTTCTCTCATAATACTCACATGTCTTTCCGAAAGTTCCATTCTTCAAATTCTTGCAGTATTGGAGAAAGTCGCGATAGCTTATTTCTCTAAGCCTTGTATCCTCCCGCACATACGGACACATCCCCTTCTTGCTCTTAAAAATAGACGCGACAAAACCAACACCTGAATGCTCCTTAATTCTCTTAAGCTCCCTGCAATAAATTTCAAGCTGGTTTTTGGTTCTTGTTAATGCAACAAGCCTCCCAACAGAATCATCCAACTCTTTAGCCATGAAAAAAGCCGTTAAAACAGAAATGGATTTTCCAGTTCCGCATGGAGATGAAAGCAAACCAATCTTTCCATTCTTAATAACATTAAAAGCGAAGTCTACTGCATCACGCTGAAAAGGGCGAAAACTGGAATAAGGAAAGATCCTTTCAAGAATCCCCGATTTATCCGTTCTCCGAACTTGCCTCAACGGTTGCTTGGTGACATACCTCTTCCTTAAGAAACTCTCACATTTCCTACAAAAATGATCTTTTTCATAATCCTCGATGGAATAAACAGCGCCACAACGAGGACAAACATACCTCAGTCTTCGAGACAATTATCCGAACCTAAATAGGAAATAGAAAAATCCTAATCATAACCTTTTCCAAAGGCTTAACAAAAAACACATCAAAGGCCATGTTTAAGCACACCTTCAAGCTCGCTAACGTTCTTTAATATCATGTCTGAGTGAACTATAATCCATGGGCTTGGGTTCTCAATTTCGCATATGCAGATGGTTTTCTTGCCTATAAGCTTGGCATAAAAAAGCTCCATGCATGTTCCAGCCGAAAGCCTCGGTAAATAAGCAATTAGAACATCGCATTTTTCAATGTCCTCCAAGTCTCTTCTTATAAAGTCAGCTGCTGAAACCTTCGCCCACCAGTTAGGCTCTGTGCCTTTGTATATGACTTTCTCACGTTGCCAAGGATCAACAGGCTCATAACCGCAACGAATGCAGATCTGGCGAATAACATCCCTATAAGACTGCTCTGTTTCCACACCTTGAATCGGACCCGAAATGAAAGCTTTCTTCTTCATGACTGAACTCATCGTTCAAATTTGATTAGAGGCTTAAATCTTCTTCGCTTGAAAGGAAAAGGGTTAAGAGTTTGACCGTATATTTTGGTTTTTCTAAATAAATAATTACGAGGAAGCTTAACATTGGGATTCGTTGACCCTTTAACAGCACTGGTTGTGTCCTTTTGTTTTCTTGGCATATTGGTGTATAAGCGTGTAAATCTCGGAGTAACTTTAACTTCCACAGCCTTGCTTCTAGCTTTACTTTCACTTGACTGGCAAGAAATCCCAGCAATAATCTATAAAACATCCGTTGATTTGCGCACTATTTCAGTTGTGCTTGCAACCTTCGGAATAATGCTGATGAGTCAGCTTTACAAAGAAACAAAACTCATAGATGTATTAAGCGAAAGTTTAAGCAGAATAGTCAACAATTCGAAACTTGAAGTTAGCATACTTCCAGCAATTATAGGGCTTCTCCCAGTTGCAGGCGGAGCCCTAATGTCAGCGCCGCTTGTAGAAGCCGAAACAGACAAACTTGGATTAAAAGCTGATAAGAAAACCTATGTAAACGTTTGGTTTAGGCATACAATTTTTCCGGTTTACCCAGTAAGCCAAGTTCTCATACTCACAGCGCTTCTTACAGGATTTACAGTAACATCCATCATTATACGCCAAATCCCGGTAGTTATCTCAATGGTTATAGTTGGCTATCTCATTGGTTTATGGAAAACCCCGAAAGCGGAGGAAACAGAAAACTCTAAAACAAGCCTCGGTTCAGAGCTGAAACGCTTTACTATTACATTCTCACCAATTCTAGCAACAATCGTCGCGGTTGTCGGTTTTAATGTTGACGTCGCCATAGCGGCGTTCATAGGAGTAGCTGTTCTCATCATAATTGCTAAACCAAACCTCAAAGTTTTCAAAAAACCTTTCATGAGCTGGGCGATTTACGGAATTACAATTGCGGCTTACGGTGCATTTTTGCTAAGAAATGTAGCTGAAATAATGGGAATATCTCAAGTTTTCGAAGTATTCGTGGCTAATGGAAGCATCGACAATCTTTTATTATTAATAACTATCCCGGCTGTTCTAGCATTTTTCATCGGCTCCCCATTCGGGGCAGTAGCCATAAGCTACTCAATATTGGAGGGGATAATAAGTTTCACTCCTAAAAGTGCAGCTCTACTTTACATAAGCAGTTATCTTGGATATGTGATTGCACCAACCCACCTCTGCTTAGTCCTAACCGCTGACTACTTCAAATGCTCCTTAGAAAAACTTTACAAGTACCTTATACCCTCACTAGCGGTTTCCCTTGCAACAGCAATATCAGTATACATTCTAGCCTAAAAAGCAAAACAGAATTTGGTGCCGAGGGCCGGGTTTGAACCGGCGACAACCCGGTCTTCAGCTTCGCCCTCAAATGAAACCATATGAGTCGGGCGCTCTCCCAGGCTGAGCTACCTCGGCTATCAATTCAGAAAAGGCAATAAGTGTTTTTAAGTTTTCTGAATCAATTGCTGGAAAAAGGTGGGGCGCAAGCTTTTATTCTCTCACCTTATCAAAAAGGAGGAGAAGGGAGAAAGGAGAAGATATAAACTTCCCAACTTGCACCCATGTTGGTTTTTGGTGGTTGGAATAGAAAAATCTTATGAAACATTGTTTCATAAAATCGAATTCAGAATCTTAACTCGAATACGTCAACGCAGAAACATCCCGTAAAAGCAAGGAAAATGCTAGTACGCGTAACATTGGGAGATGAAAAGGAAAATTGTCTCCATCGCTTGGGTTAAAGATGTGGAGAACATGACTGTTGAAAATGATTAAACGCTTAAAACGGCAAGCAACGAATAAAGAGATAGCCAATAAAAGCGAATGTCAGAAAGCACAAAAACATTAAAGCATTATTAATTTTCCGTTCCTCTTCCACACCATCGCTCTCAAAATCTTCCAACAAGCTTACCCATCTTGTTTTTAAGCACGAATAAGAGAAAGATTTTATGAAACAGAAATAAATATTACAATTTCATAGCAAAAATTATGAGAGTTAACGACAAAAGTAGAGTAGGGGGCCCGTAGTCTAGTTGGTTAGGACGTCGCCCTCACGCGGCGAAGGTCGCCGGTTCAAGTCCGGCCGGGCCCACTTGTGTGTTATTGTTGAACGTGTACACGAAAAGGTTTATTAAATATTAATATTTGGTATAGGTTGTCGTGTGGCGATTAAGAAATGGAAAAAAGCTTGAGTTTATCGAAGACGAAGAATGAAAATTATTACTTTAGGGAAAACCAAACGGGTTTTAGATGTAATGAGTGTGGAGGAGCATTTCGGAAACCAATTTTAGCAACGGTTTCTTCAGGTGGCTGTGTTCAGAAGTATTATGCATGCCCACGTTGCCTTACCAAAGTAAGCGAAATGGAAGAACGAAAAAGCGAAGAAACCATCAAGAAAGTTACGGCAGAACTTGAAGAAAGTGTAGAGTGTAAGCACTTTTTGGGATATTTGAAGAAACGTCCGAAAAACACACCGGTTCCCGAAGAATGCTTAACATGCGACAAAATGATTAAATGCTTACTTCATTAACGATTTAAATACCTTATTCATTAGATGCTTCTTAGTCATCATTATTTAAAGATTAAATACTTGTTAACTTTATCTTTTCAAGGGATTGATGTTTGTTTCCAATCAAAGATCTCAATAAGGCTTTAACAACACCACATGTTAACCGCATGTTGATACTGGCCAATATTATTGTTTTTCTAGTGATGCTGCTCTCTCAGAGCGGCCTGATAGACACCAGTTTTGCCGAGGACATAGACGAAAAATTCCCAATGACACCAGATGATATCATTTGCGGAAAAAACTTTTACACGCTATTCACATCAATGTTTATGCACGCTGGATTTTTCCACCTATTTGGAAATATGCTTTACCTCTACATTTTTGGAGACAACGTGGAAGACGTTTTTGGGCATGCGAGTTATCTGGTTTTCTACATAGTTTGCGGGTTAGCAGCAAACTTCGCTCACATAATAAGCATCACAAACCCGAAGCTATATATGACGCCTGTTGTAGGAGCTTCGGGGGCTATTGCAGGAGTGCTTGGTGCATACCTTGTCTTGTACCCTAAAGCCCGAATTTTAACACTGATTTTTTACGGCTTGCCAATAATAGTGCCCATACCCGCAATAATATTTCTGGGAGTCTGGTTTCTCATGCAATGGTTCCTGGGAATGTACGATATACTACTCTTCGAAGGTTCAAGCGGTATTGCTTACTGGGCACACATCGGGGGCTTCATAGCAGGAATGATTTTAGCCTTAATTTTTGGACTGAAAAGGAAAAGGACCCGAGAAGCACGTTTTCGGTTATAGCTGGATAGGTTGCGGGGTCTGTCCGTCATGAGTTCCTCATCTGCATAAGTTCAGACTGGGACGGCTACATCATCCCCCATACTGTAAAAGATTCTCCACTTTTAAATGGATTGCTATTCAAAATGGGATTTTCGAAAGCTGAGTCCCCTTCCTTTGAATTAGTTTTTGGGCATGTCCTCTGCTGTTTCAAGGTACAGTGGCTCGTAGTATCATTGTAGGAGCCCTATTCGTGTTTATGTATGGAACCAGTCTTTTTTCAATCTCGAAAAATAATTTAGGGTCTCTTTCCATCGCTTTAATAATCGCTTCGTCACCGTCGAGCAGTAACTTCATTAGCAAACCATCACCCATCACCTGCACTTCTGTAAAACCACTTTTCTTGAATAGGGTGTACAGTTCTTTGGTTGTGGGCCAGTGGGTTGGGACGCCTTGCCTTATTTCAATGGTCTCTTCTTTAACCTTTTGAAGAGAGTATTCCCATGCTTTGGAGCCCTTTTCCTGAAACTCAATGTCGCTCGCAACCTTCTTGACGATTTTACCGGTTGGATCTAGGATGTAGGAGGTGGCCTTGTGATTTCGCTTGGTTGTAAATGCCTCCACAAGGTAAGCGATTTTTCCGTCATGCGTCTTTTGAAAGCTGGTTGAGATTATGGTGCCTGGCTTCCAATCCGCACGATTGTCCATCTCTAAAACTATAACCCCTTTAGGCTTCATAACCCTCTTCAACTCTTGAACGGTGCTTTTCAGAAGAATCAGAAAGCAAAATACGTCTCCTCTCGATATTAAGGCCTCAAAACATGAAGCCTTAAAAGGTAAGTATCGTCCGTCGCAAATTAAGAAGCATATCTTTTGGTCTAACCTCTATTAATTACGTTTTTCTTTGCCACTTTGATCATGTCCCTCACCAAGTCCACACCAATAATCCATTCTGCCTTCCCTTCCTCCGCCAGAAAAAAGGTGGAGCCACCGGTTCCACAACCAAGATCAAGCACCAGCTTTTTGTCCCTGATATGATCCAAAAAGATAAGGTTGGCTACGCCATACTTCCAAAAATTCGGATTATCTGAGTTGCTTATCTTTCTGTCCCATTCTAGACCGTGATATGGAGGAAACCTATCCACTTTTATCATTGATAAAGATCTCATGCCACTCCACTACCATTAATAAAGAGTCCAGCGTAATATCAGCAACGTGTGTTATATAATTTTGATAACCAAAGATCAGCGGTCTTTTTCTTTGCTGAGAACGAAAATCAGAGATGTGACACCTATTAACAACGAAATAGGCTAGAAAAGATGAGGATTGCCTATTTGCCTAAAAAGCGAATGAGGAGTAACCTACTAAGCTTTCTAAAGCTACTGTTTTATTTTCTTGTAAAGAGCCCGTATTGTCCCCGAAACTGTTAGGACATGTATGGCTGCTGGTTTATCCCGTATTTTTGTTATGGAGGCTAATGCTGCTCGAACCATTTCAACCGTTGTATGCATGGTACGTATAACAGCAAGCCCTTTTTCAGCATCATAATCAATCAGTGTCAAGCCAGACCGACTTGCACCGTATTCTCCATAAAGCTTTAAAACTGCGTTCCAAACAGCGTCCATAAATTCCCTTGAGCTAAATGTTTCATTAGAATCTATTTTTAACGCTAAGTAGCGGCGTCTCATCCTTTTCAGCAATCTTTTCCTCCCCGAATTATGCGTATTCCCGGCGCAACAAAGTTTGGGCTGAGTTTTTCCCTGTTTCTTTTAATGATTGCTAATGGATTTTTTGAAACTGCTTCTATGGCAGAAACCTTATCTAAGTCGAAAAGCGATGCTAAGGCTGCTAGTTCCCTTGGTTTTCGCATAAGCAGTTCACTTGAAGCCCCGCTTGAAATAACAATTGGAACGTGGAAAGCTTTAGCTATGGCTACTTCCCTTCTTAAACTTGACAGAAGCCTAATTCTGGCTGGCCCTTCTAGGGTGAGTAATGGTTTTACGTCTATTTCAAAGGAAGCCAGACTGTTTGAAGCCAGTTCGGCTTCTGCTTTGTCGAAGAATCTCTTACGAAAACCAGTTGAAGGAAAGTTTAGGAGGTCTACACGACGGTCTTTTGCTGCTTGTCTTGCAACATGCTTAGATTCACACATCACTGCAATTATCTCAAACTTTCTTCGAATCTTTCTTAAACTGTTAAGCAGTTCTTTGGACGTTTGAGGTTTCAAGTCTGCGCGGGATGCAAACTCTACTTTGTTTTCTTTGCAGATGTTTCGCAGCTGCTGAATCTTTTCTTCGGAAACATTTGATGGAAGCGACATTGCTATTAGGCCGTATCCAAGTTCCGAGGCTTTCTCTATCATACTTTCAACTTGTTCAGAATCTTTTAAACTTGGGCATAGATGTAGATCAGCGTACAGTCTTTTCATGGAAGCATCCCAAATTTCTTGCAAACATTCACTATCTCTTCTGGTTTAGATTTTTTGAAGTGTATTCTGAAACGTATGGGGTCTGTTGAGCAGAGTTTGAGTTCATTCAAATAGGCGGATTGTTTGTCAAGCCTGATGTAAAGGTTTCCTTTGTCTAAATGCTGTTTAATTTCGTTATTTAGGAGTTCTTTGTCTAGGCTGCTTAAACCCGAAGCCAGCTTTTCAAAAACCGTTTTAACCGCGTCTTTTTCTTTGATTCTTGTTTCGAAAAAGGTTATTGGATTCTTGTAATGCCCGGTTAAATTGGTTTTTTTGAAGACAACTTTGTCAACTAATTCCGTTGGAAGTGTATTGTGTACCGCGGATAGAACCTTGTCCGTATCTTCGGTTGCATGGGCAAATACTCGAATGTCAATGTAGGCTATCGGGGCTTTAGAAGACAAAATTGCATCACACTATTTGAATTATTGCTGATTTAACTTTTAGATTTTCTTCTTTTCTTAGATTTAGATGCTGCCTTCTTACTTTTCAAAAATCCTTTAATTGTGTTAACATTTTCTTTGTGAACCGTTCTTCGCCTAAAATCCACTGGGATTCCAAGTTTTAAGGCTTCTTTGAAGCTTAACCCAACTTTTTTCAATTCTTCTCTGCTGAAGCCTTTTCCATAGCGTTGTTTTCCGCCTTTTTTGAATATTATTGGCTTGATTGCTATCATAGTGGCTATTTTTCTCCTTTGGCTGCTTTTCTGCTTGGTCTAACCTTCTCTGCTCCACGCCCCTTTCGCCTTAAGCCTCTAACTTTTTTGCCTGCGCTTGTTAGACCTCTAAAAACTCTTCTGTGATGCTGTTTTTGGCATATCCAATTAACGTCTTTGTCAGCCTTTATCGCTGGATGATTGGGGTCGACCATTATAACTTCAAACCATTTTGAACGCCCGTCTTCACCCACCCAATAGGAGTTTAGAGCCTCAAGGTTTGGAAACTTTTTTGCAGCCCTCTCCTCACCGATTAGCCTTAGACTTTTGGCTGGCTTATACTTTTTTACACCCATTCGTTTCGGTCTTCTTCCAGCCCTCGGTCTCTTCTTTCTTAATCCGCCTCTCCTAACGCGGACACGAACAATAACGAAGCCTTGTTTCGCCTTATAGCCCAGTTTTCTCGCTCTGTCCAAGCGTGTTGGTTTTTCCACACGAACTATTGCCCGTTGTCTACGCCATTCTATCAGTCTTTGGCGCATCAGCTCGTCTACGAAAGATTTTTCCGGTTTCGCCCAAGCCTCAGCAATGTATTTATACGCCATTTTTTCACCTCGCTCTTATGGTTTATGGTTCAGCCTATACGGCTACATCCCAGCGGACACTTATCCGCCAGTAGCTTTGATTCATAGCATCATGCAACAAAATAAACTTTTCCAATATGTTTTCAATTTCTATTTTCGCTTTCTGAAGATTTTGCCACCGTTGCTGTGTTCCGCGTGCGCGGTAATCTGAAAGCCCTTGGCTTCTCCTGAGCCTAAAGTTAAGGTGTTTGTTGCTATATAAAATCCCTTAAAGATTACAAAATGTAAAAAATGCGGCGAAATAATAGCTCAACCAAACAAGCTTATCAGAATTGTGGACACAAAACAAATAAGGTAAAATAAGAGCTGATTACAACATTTCTGTGATGACTTATGAGAAAAAGCTTAGTTCTCATCGGTTTTGTTCTTTTCATTGTTGGCTTGGTTTTAGGGTTTTACGCTTCCGAGAGGAACTGCTTGATAGCCTTCATTACAAGGGGCCATATGAGTTTTTGGACAGCCGTGGAGATTCTAGGCGGGCTTATGGCGTTAGCTGGCATCATAATCGCACTAATTGGTTTCGTTAAGAAAACGTAAACTTCTCGGCAGAACCTACCTTTCCTTCTATTAAGGACCTTCTGATGTGTTAAGCAGTTTAGGGACGCTTGTTTGCTCCACTGATTTTGACTGTGGAGAGACTTAAGTGAACCATATAACGCTTAAATATTTTCTTTGGCTTCTCAGATATGGTAGTTATCCATGGTTTCAACTGGTGAATACGCGGTAGAATTGAGGAGGGTGGCTAAGCGCTACGTTGACATAGTAGCCGTTGACTACATAGACTTGGATGTTAAATACGGAGAAATCTTCGGCCTTCTAGGCCCGAACGCCTCTGGAAAATCCACCACGCTGAAAATGATTTTAGGATTGGTCAAGCCAGACTCTGGGTCTGTGAAGGTTTTGGGCATGAATGCGGAGGATGACCCGATGGCAGTGAAGAGGCAGGTGGGATACGTTCCCGAGGCTCCGCGTCTTTATGAGTTTTTAACCGGGCTAGAATACCTCGACTTTGTTGGTGATATTTACGGGGTGGAGGTGTCAGAGAAGAAGATGCGAATAGAGGAGTATTTGGAGGCCCTTGAACTGGAGGGAAGGGAGGGCGACATGATAAGCAGCTACTCGCAGGGGATGAAACAGAAAATTGCCCTCATCTCAGCTTTCCTCCATAAGCCAAAACTACTCATCTTAGACGAACCTCTAAGCGGCTTAGACCCAAAGTCGGCTAGAATCGTAAAGGATCTGCTACGCGAACTAACAACTCAAGGAGTAACAACCATCATGTCAACCCACATTCTAGAGATTGCACAGGTCATGTGCGATCGGATTGCAATCATGTACGAGGGAAGACTGTTGGCTTTAGGCAACATGGAGGAGCTAAGACGGAAGGCGAGGCTGCCTGGATCAGATCTAGAAGATATTTTCTTGAAACTCACTGGAACAGAAGATGTCAGAGAGGTTGTTGAGGCGCTCCTCAAATGAACTGGAAAAATGTTGTTAGGCTTATTAGCGTTGACATAAAATCTGGGAGATTGATTAGGGGTCAAAGGCTAAGACGGTATCGGGAAAGAAGAGTTTTTCAGTACTTGTTGTATGGCGGAGCCTGCGTTCTAGGATTATCGATAGGATTAGCCGTCGGAAGCTTCTATAAGGGGGTGCCTGATCCTGATCTGAGGAATCTGCTCTATCAGGGCTCCCGTTCCCTTTTCCTATCCCTCCCTACCATGGTTCTCATTTTAAGCCTAGTTTTCACCATGATGGGGCAGATTCAACGAACGGGGGTGAGGTCTTCCATTCAACCTCCATATTGGCTGCCCATCACTTGGGAGGAGCACACTTTAGCTTCCACCCTAGCTCACCTTATTGGTGTCCCCTTGGCTCTCATCATTTTACTTAGTTCATTCATAGCAACCTTCTCCATTTTTCTGGGAGAGTTACCTCTCGCCACCTTAACGATTTTTGCTTTGTTGGCTAGCGCCTTTCTGGCTAGCACGACCACGGAGATTTTCAGAGTTTTGCAGGTGAGGCTTATAGGAGCCGTCTACAAGACTTCTGGAAAGGCGGCTATTTGGGTGCGATTTGCTGGTTCCATACTCTTCCTCATCGCCTTCTACGTGGTTTGGTTTGCCCTCACGTCTGGCGCTGGCTTCGTCACCCTCATTGAAGTGGTTGCCGGTGCCCAAGAAGCGGTTTGGTTCATTCCCTACCTCTGGTTAGGGATGATTTTGGCTTCCTTTACGAGCGGATTACTGGTGCAAACCATTATTTTTTCGCTGGCTTCCCTTCTGTTCATTGTCGTCCTCTTCTACGTGGCTGTTAGATTGAACGCCAGATTTGGGTTGTATGAGCCGCCAGCAATAACTGTCTCCCGAGGAGTTTACGTTCCAAAGGTTGGCCTCTTGGGAAAGCTTGGTTTTTCCTCCCTAGAGGCTGCTGTGATAAGAAAGGATATTAAGGCCTTTACGAGACGTCGAGAACTCATGTACATTTTCATAATGCCTCTAGTTTTCATACTTATGCCGTTGATGCAGTATTTGGGGATGTTAGGTGAACCTGTACCGCCAGAGGGTTCTCGGTTCCTTTTCGCTCAGATGCTTCTTGCACCTGGAGCTATAATGGCTGTTATGTTAGGCCTCATGATAATCGGCGAGGAAGGTGGGTCTGTATGGCTTTTCTTTTCTTCACCCATCACTCCGCGCAGCCTAGTCAAGTGTAAGTACGCCTTCGTAATCATCTTTTCATGCATAGTAACACTGGTGTGTGGTGTTATTGGAATTCTAATCACCCGTCCTTCACCAGACATCGCCATAGCATTATTAATAGAATCAATACTGCTAATCTTCGCTTTAGGCGCCGTTTCCCTCGGAGCAGGAATAAATGGAGCCGACTTCACCGAAGTTCCAAGACCTAGAATGGTTAGGCCGTTAACGTCTCTCGTCACCATGCTCTTATGCTTGATCTTAGCGTCGGCGATATTCTCTCCCCTGCTTCTACACGCAGTTGCGATGGAGTACATACCCATCCCCGTGCCCTTACCAAAAATAGACCTCTACGTCGCGATTTCTATAAGCGCAGTTATAGCCGTCGTCATAACATTTGTATTCTATAAGATAGCCCTCAAAAACGCAGAGGAGTTCTTGATAAAGGCTGAAATTTAGACGTAACAATTGAACAATCCTGATTCGTTAGCCAGTTCGTTTCGTGACATCTGACCTCACAAATTTAAGAGCGGCTATTAGGATAGAGGCGACTGTGTAAACCGCTATGATGGCGGCTGCCAGTTGAATGTCCCCGCCCGGCACAGATACGAAGGGGTTCTCCGGTGCGGTTATGAGTTCCGAAGCTACGAAGCTTGGAAGGTTGGAGACGCTCCAGTTCGGAAGCCACTTACTAATTTCTAGGTAAAGTTGCTCTCCTCCACTAATGACGTACATCGTGGAAAGGATACTGCCTATAAACACGGAACCCACAAGTATGCCGATGGCAGCCAGTATTGAAAGGGTGGTTCTCCTAAGGACTTCACTGAACATGAAGGTCATGGAAAAGAACAGCATATTTGAGTATAGAAGGACCAAGTAGATAATTGGGACAAATTGGATAGACTCTTGAGGACCGAAGAATCCATAGGCCAATGTAGCTCCGAGAGTCGTGGTTAGGGCTATCACAAAACCCAAAAGCGATAAACCACCCAAGAACTTCCCTGTCATATACTCAATCTTTGTAATGGGCTTCGATAACAATATATCAGCGGTTCCATGCTCGTATTCTTCGGACATAGACCCACCGGCAATCATGATAGCTATGAGGGGGATGAACAGACTCTGAGGACCTAACACGCCAACAAGCCACATCATCGCTTTGACCTCTTCTAGAGAAGGCCCAGTTATGGTAAACCCTGGAGGGGGGTTGGTAAAAAAGTAGTAAAACAATACAAACAATCCGACTTGGAGTGCTAAGGCCAAGATCACCAAAGCATACAACCACTTCTTCGCCAGAGCCCTCCTCCACTCGTAGGTTACAATGTTGGCAGACCTCTGAAGGAAACCCATGTTTATTGGCCTCCTTTTAGGGCGCGTAGATAGGCGTCTTCTAACGTTATCTGATGAAGATTTAAACTGAGCAACACACCCTTATGCTTAAAGATTTCTGAAGAGATTTCTCCTCTTAGGTCTTTTTTCTCCTTTAGCTCTATTCTTAGCTTGTTTCCCTCCGCCTTCACATCTTGTACGTAGTCTAGTTCTTTGAGGGCTGAAATCATTATTTTTGTAACTTCTTTCAGTTCCGCCTCGATGACCCATTGTTGAGTGAAAGCATCAAGCACCTGCGTTATTGGACCATCGAAGACTATTCTGCCTTTATTGATCATTCCTACATGAGTGCAGATTCGTTGAACTTCATCTAGAAGGTGGGAAGAGATAAAGACGGTTTTCCCTTCCTTGGAAAGATTTGTGAAGAGGTTTCTAAAGTGGGCTGTGGCTTCTGGATCCATACCTATTGTAGGTTCGTCCATGATGAGAAGCATAGGGTCGTTGATGATGGCTATGGCCACCGACAGCCTCTGAACCATCCCCTTACTATACTTTCCAATCTTCTTGTCTCCCCATTCTTTTAAACCAACAAGATCGAGGAGCCGTTTAATCCTCTCCTTCCTATCTTGCGTAGACAATCCAAACATCTTTCCCATAAAGTCTAGAAGTTGCTCTCCAGTGAAGAAGGGCTGGAGGGCTGGCAGTTCCGGGGCGTACCCAACGATTTGAAGAGCTTGAACAGGATCTTTTTCTGGGTTGACGCCGGCTATTTGAACCTCACCTTGATCTGGTTTGAGGAGGCCTAGCATGGTTCTTATGGTGGTTGTTTTTCCCGCTCCGTTCGGACCGAGATAACCATACACCCAGCCTTTGTCCACCGCGAAGGAAACCGAGTCTAGGGCTTTGAAATTTCCATAATACTTGGTTAGGTTTGAAACCATTATGACTTGCTGAGACGCCAAAGCATTCACCAAGTTTTGAACTAATTTTTTACATGGGTCCCTAATATTTAAGAATTGGTTTTACAGAAACGTAATACTCGAGATTAAATCAACAAATAAGATGGTAATCCTTGAAAAATTCTGGCAACGGATAGACACGGACGCTATCCCAAGTATATCGCCAATAATAACGGAGTAAACTTTTTCAGAGCCTCGCTGAAATTCATTTGTTTTCAAGTCTTGCCTTTGTGATGAACAGGTAGCCGCTTTGGTTTTTCCAAACTTTTTCCACTTTAATGATCTGTATTCTTTTTTTGAAGAACGGTGCGTCAAGCACCAAGGTCTCGTATTCTCCTCCTTCGCCAACGAGTGAAACACTATACTGCCTGTTCAGTTCTATTAAAGCTTCAACGGTGTTTTCGTCGATTTTTCTTCCAAGCCATTCCTTGCTGAAACCATATGCGTAAACTCCGGTTATAATGACATCGAATTTCAGGCTTAAAATCTCCTTTAAAATGTCTAGAGGATTTTCATGCCAAAGGGGCGTTATCGACTTCAGCTTTAACTGTTTGCAGATTTTTTCTATTCTTGTTTTTTGATAGTTTGAGGCTATTGCCCCAGAAACTACGGCATCCACATCAAGCCTTTCAATTAAACGTTTGAGGTCTTCAACCTCTTTTTCTTTAATTCCAGAGGTTTCGGCCTTTACAAGTGGAATTTCAACAGCCTCTGCGAATAGGTCGACTAGGCGGATGTTTGGGTAATGGAACATCCAGCTGTCTTCTCTCAAGGGAATCATGCTTACTAAATAGTTTATCTCATAGCCTTTGTTTATAACGCGGTGGAGTGCGAGAACGGAGTCTTTCCCGCCTGTGACTAAAACTGCAACACGCATTCAATTACACTTCATGCTATACTTGGTCATTAACCAATAAATTAACGAGAGCAATGTCTATTCTATAAGTTTTGACCGAGCCTCATCGAATAAAGCTTCTGTTTTCATTTTCCACTGTTCAAAGTTTTCCGGAGTTTCTGGATAGTTTCTATAATGGACTTTGACTTGCCGCATCAGGTTAACTGTGAGCCGCAGCCTGTTTAGAAAACGTATTCTCTTCAATCCTCTAAAAACTCGTTTAGCAGTCTCAGTTATTCTTAGATGAAATTCTTCGTCTAAACCGGCTTTTAGAACATCTTCCTCAGTTAAAAGCTTACATTTCATTCCATAATTTAGTTCTTCGTTCCGGCTTTTAAGAAGAAGCATACGGAAAACATCCAGTCCAGCCTGCTTCGTCCCATACATCTCCATAAACTTACGGTTGTAGGACCACAGGGATTTACGACTGACATCACCTTTTTCCAAAGCCTCAACTATCGTTTTTCCAGCGAGATAACCGCTTAGCATCGATGGCCCTATTCCGCCACCGTGGATTGGATTTACCAAGCATGCTGCGTCGCCGAGAATTGCAACTCCATTCCCAACCATGTTATCCAAAGGTCTGCGTGTCGGGTCGTACCATGCCCCTCCACTTAGAAGCAGAGAACCCTCAAAAAGAGGCTTGGTTAAAACGTATTTGTAGAATTGTTTTTTAGGATTTGGGAACTTACTTCGCATACAAACTCCTAGACCAGCATTGACTTTTGCTCCGCCTTTAAGG
>DAOUSM010000049.1 GCA_030627225.1 Candidatus Bathyarchaeota archaeon
AACACCGTTGAGGGCTATTACAAAGTGCGTAAATTAGCTTCTGCATACCAAGACATTCTGATAATCCCGGGAGTTGAAGTAAGTGCGGTTGAAGGTGACCTAATAGTCTTGGGTGTTGCAGAATTGCCGCCTACACCTTGGACGGCTGAAACTGTGATTGATTTTGCAAGGGAAAGAGGCGGCCTAATCGTTGTCCCTCATCCCTATAGAATCTACGGTTTAGGAGACTCATCAAAAAATTATGATGTTGACGCCATAGAAGTTTTAAATGGCAGATCACCGCCTCACGTTAATAAGCTGGCTGAAAACTTGGCGAAAGTAATGGGTTTGCCTGGTGTTGCTGGCAGCGACGCCCACGAAATTAATCAATTGTGGACTGCTTACACAGAAGTGCAAGCTTCTTCAGACATTGATGAAATCTTAAAGGCCATAAAGAAAGGGTTGGTTAGGGTTGCTTCAACGCGAAAGTCAATACATTTTTAAAAGGTAGAAAGCATGATTAGTGCATTGGCGGATGAAAAGAAATGAGTTCGTTGCAAATTAGGTTTCTAGGCGGAACCCATGAAGTCGGCAGAATCGCAATAGCCGTAAAGACCGAAAAAACACAAGTTTTGCTAGACTATGGGGTCATGTTTAACCACAAGCCAGGATTTCCAATGCACATACCACCAAAAGATGTTGACGCAATAATTTTAACCCACAGCCACCTTGACCATTCAGGGGCAATCCCAATCTTTTATATCCATGGGAAAAAGCCGCTTTACGCAAACAAGTTAACATCAGAACTAAATCAACTGTTAATCTCCGACTTCATCCACCTCTCCAGCTATTACCTACCATTTGAATACCTTGAACTGAAATCTATGATGAGAAACAGCAAGCACGTAGACTTCGACGTCGAAGAGAAAATCGGAGACATCAAATTCCAGCTTCTAAACGCTGGACACATCCCTGGAAGTGCACAAATACTAATCGAGGCCGAAGGAAAAAAACTACTCTACACCAGTGACTTCAACACCGTCGACACAAGACTTTTGGAAGGCGCAAAAACGGAATACGACGACCTAGACGCGGTAATAATTGAAAGCACATATGCTGATGAGGACCACAAAGAACGCTTAGAACTGGAGAAACTCTTCGTGGCAGGGATCACCGACGTTGTGGAGAGAGGAGGCATAGTTCTAGTCCCAGCCTTCGGAGTTGGAAGATCCCAAGAGATCGCATGTATCTTGGCTGCCCACCACTTTGAATATCCAGTCACCCTTGACGGAATGGCCCGTGAAGCAGCTAGAATAATGATGAATTATAGGCAGTTTCTGCGAGACCCGAAGCTGTTTATGGACGCCTTACATTCGGCTGATTGGGTTGAAGGATGGAGAGACCGCAGGAAAGCAACAAAAAAACCCGGTGTGATAATTTCACCCGCAGGCATGCTTAAGGGTGGTCCATCCGTGTTTTACATATCAAAGATCGGAAAGAAGACAAATGACGCCATCTTTCTAGTCAGCTATCAAATTCCGGGCACGCCTGGAAGGCAGCTAATGGAGAAGGGAGTATGCGTCATTGATGGGAAAATGAGGAAAGTTAAGGCACGCGTTGAACATTTCGATTTTTCATCACACTGCGGAGCAAGCGAGCTTAAAGAAGTTGTAAAAAAACTGGGTGGAAACCCGAAAATTTACGTGGTTCACGGTGCAGAGGGAAACTGCGACCTCTTTGCAAAGTGGATAAAGAAAGAGTTAGGCTTAGAAGCCATAGCGCCTAAGGCTGGAGACGCATTCAAGGTTTAGCGTGAAATAAGTCAACTACCACTGGTTGAAACCAGTGGCTTGCACGTCGCTTCAGCTTTTGGTTACGATGCATACTGAAGCGGTGCGTATGGCTCGTTGACAAGGAGCCTGCCCAAAAGAGCTTTACCCTTCTGAGCGATGTTTCTAGCAGCGTTTAGGTCGGCGTTCAACTCGAAACCGCAGTGGGGACATTTGAAGATTAAGCCTTTCCTTATGCCTCTTTGCCCGCAACGGCTGCAGGTCTTGCTTGTGTATGCTGGGTTGACATACGCTATGGTTTTGCCAAGTGCCTCAGCTTTGTATTCGATGTAGCATTGTAGTTGTCGCCATGCCCAATTGCCAAGTTTACGGTTGAAACGCTTTCCGTTCTTCTTTCCTTTTTTCACTCTAAGTTTTTCCAACGCTATCATGTTGAAAGGTTGGTTCACTATCAGTTTTGCTATGCGGTGGTTAATGTTAGCCATGAACCGTTTTTCTCTTCCGCTACGCTTTCTTAATAGGCGTTTAGCGGAACGAGTGCCTTTGGCTTGCAGTTTTTGACGCAAATGCTGATAGCGTCCCTTCACGTTGCGAATGTGGTTGGATGCAAAGAACACGTTATTGCTTAAAACAGCATGGTTCAAAATGCCTGAATCTACTCCTAAAACACTTAGTCGTTCAAGCTTGGATGGAGTTTCGTTCTTCACAGTTAAATGCAACCGCAATTTTTGAATAGGCGCATCAAAGGATAGAGTTGCACTTTTAACTTTCCAATTTAAATACTGCCTGAAATATTCTGGGATGTTAACGGCGACTTTGATTCTCCCATGTATTGTGCAGAGTGAAACAATGCCTCTCTTCAGATAAGGCTTAAAAGTTCTCTGGTTATAGCGAATAGCACTATACCGTTTCTTCTTCGGAAGACTTTTCAATTTTACATGCTTAAGCATGTCGCAGGCTTGGTCTCTGAGACATTGAATCATGCTTGACTGAAGCATCGGATACTTCTGCCTAACGCCATAGTAGGTTAACCGATGCACTTTGTTTTTGTTGTAAGTCCTCGCTCCAAAACCAACCCTCAAAACCTCATTGCAAACTCTGTTGTAGAGTTCAATCGTTTTCACAAGAAAATCATTCCGAGGCAACGATAACTTGATTGTTCTCTGCATCGCAACCGCTAAACTATTTAAGCTAAAACCTTAAAGATTTTGCGGGCGAAGGGAAACCCCTCAATTTATTGGGGGATTCGCCCGATGTCTATGAACATTGGAATTTTACGCATAGGACATGTTGATTCTCACGTGATAAGTAGAATTCAAGAAAGCCTGAACATGGCCTTTCCTAAGACAACGTGCACACTGATTACCGAAACGTTACCAGTGCCAGAAGAAGCCTTTAACAAGATTAGAGGGCAATACAACTCGGAAATCTTGCTAAGCAAGGTTCACAAATATGCTGAAAAAGATAAAGCTCTAGACAGAGTTTTAGGAATCGTGAACAGTGACATTTTTGTCTCAAACTTAAACTTTGTCTTTGGTGAGGCTGAATGCCCAGGAAAAGCAGCCCTAATATCATTGTGGAGGCTTAGACCAGAGTTTTACGGGGCGTCTCCAAACATGGAACTGTTTGTGGAGAGGAGCACAAAAGAGGCTGTGCATGAGCTTGGACACACTTTAGGCTTAAGACACTGTTCAAACCCGTTTTGCGTTATGTACTTCTCAAATTCCATATTCGAAACTGACAGAAAGCAAAGCTTATTCTGCACCAAATGCCAATTAAAAGTTGAAAAAATCGTGAGCAAACTAGGGCGAGGACCTTGAATAACAAGTTTAAAGCTGAACCAGCACATCTGATACCCATCTCAGTAAGCCTATTGGTCGGTGTGTTATGCACCTTCCTTATTACGACGTCTTCTATGGAATTTTATGATATTACCCCACTTCCTGAGAACCTCTTTGGGTCCCTTGGAAACGCGTTTTACTTCGTTGTCTTAGTTGGATTTGGCGCATCATTGTTATATTTTCTTTTGAAACGGAGAAGCCACAAATTGATTACATTTATTACGGGTTTCGCCTTAACAACCGCGGTTTTCACGCTGTCTGTCATCTATTCATTTGCGGTGTTTTCAACGTTAGCCATTCCATACATTGACGCTTTGATCCTAATCTCGTCCTCGATCATAACTGTTCTAGTTGACCTTATAATCTTTCGAGTTCACAACAGAGTTTGCGACGTAATAGTCCTTTGTTTGGGAGGAGCTCTTGGAGCGTTTTTGGGAGCTTCAATCCACACTTTAAGTGCAATCTTGATCTTGTGTTTCTTAGCGGTATATGATATATTTGCGGTTTATCGTGGACCCGTAGGGAAAATAGCCCGCAGCGGACTAGAACACCTCCGCGGTTTAAGCTTCACCTTTAAAGATGTTCAGATGGGTTTAGGTGACTTAACTTTTTATTCCATGCTAACAAGCCGAGTACTCTTTGACTCCGGTCCCCTCTTCTGCTTTGCTTCAGCAACCGGCGTGCTAATCGGCGTCTTTTTAGCTTTTAAAATGTTGGAGAAAAAGGGAATTTTTCCTGGATTACCCTTTCCAACAGCATTAGGCCTGACGCCCTGGATTATTTCACTTTTCCTATAGTAAAAAAGAGCATTTGGAAAATTTTTACAAAAACAGACTAGATACTTAAAGTTTTAACCAATTTTGTAATTAGAAATAATAAAATTATATTTCGCGGATTTCGCATCGAAGTTTCTTAATAATCTCTTCAGCCCTTGCAGGTTCAACCTTTAAAGTGTAAAGTCTCCTCGCCGTACGAAGCTTCAATTTCACGATGTCTTTCAACCTTTTCACTGCACAGTATTCTGCACGTTCGCTGATTTCAACGAATTCTTCAGGGTCAAAGATTTCTGATGGCATACGACTATCACGGTTCAGTGCTTTCTTCGTTACATACCCATGTTTTTATCTGTTTTGGTGGGCCGGGCCGGATTTGAACCGGCGACCTTCTGCACGTCAAGCAGATGTCCTAACCGAGCTAGACTACCGGCCCTCGCATGTTTTATGAAGAGTACATTTCAAAATAGTTTTCGGTTCAATGCCAATTTATTTCTTTCTCAGCTTTACACCTTTGGATAAAGATTTAAGACATAGAGAGTTAGAAATAGCTGGATATGCCGGGATGGCATGCCGGGATAATGTAAGACATGCGTCTTGAATCCCGTAGGCAGAGCGGATAATGCGCAGGCCTTGAGAGCCTGTGGTCCTGTGGGACCGCATGGGTTCGAATCCCATTCCCGGCGCCATTTTTACATTGAAAGTTAAATTGAAAGGTGTTGGAAAGGGGCTAAAACATAATTGGGGATGTATTAGCTGAGAAAACAAGTTTATAAGCAGTTTCGAGTTTTCTATCAATGTTTAGTGGAAAGAGTTTCAAAATGATATGGGCATATACGCTTACAAAATCGAATAAATTGCAGGCAAGAGACGCCGATTCTTTAAGTGAAATGCAAAGACTCAGTAAAGAGGCTAATTGGCTTTGGATAGACTGTATGGAGCCCGACGACAAAGAACTGGAGATAATCGCCGGATTGCTAAAAGAAACTGAAATCATAGATGCCATTAGGAACCGCCAAATTTTTTCACGATGCGAAAGAATTAATGATTATGTTCTGATTTCCATTCCTCTAGTTGTGTTTAAGGATACACTGGAAACATATCCTATTTACGTATTTGCAAAAGAGAAGATTCTTATCACTGTAAGAAGCAAGCATTCATCTAAATCTATTACTAATACGCTGAAAACTTTTCAAGATTGTATTTTGAAAGTTTGTGAGCGTGGTGTTGCTTCGTCTTTCATTGTCAGCAGACTGCTTCATGAGGTGAGTGATGAAAATCTAGACGTAGTAATGGCATTAAGAGCGCGTACTGATGAAATAGAGGAGAAAGCCCTTGCGAATCCAGGGGACAAACAAATTAACAAGACGGTTTTTGCTCTGAAAAGGGAGATTTCTACTCTTGAAAGAATTTTATGGACTCAAAGAGAGTTGATGCTTAGTATAGAAGAAGGTGTGGTCCCAGTTATTCAGTCTTCTGAACTAAGTAAGCAAACTCTGAGCCACGCAGTTAGTAACGTTTCGAGAGAGCTTTCTCTTATCAGCTCCAATGATAATGCTTTAGATAGTATTCTCAGACTGCAAGATTTAGGTATGATACACAGAGTTGAAAGAACTCTAGTCTACCTTACTTTATTAACATTAATTGTGAGTATTATCATGATTCTCATAGAGGTTGGCGTATTAAGAATATTATCAGACTAAATTTGGAAATGGAGTCGAAAGCAGTTAAAGTCCTACTAAGGCGTAGGCAATGATCAACGGTGCGAATAATGACGCTATCTGAGATATTACCGTTACCAAAGTGTTTAACGACGGCCCAGCTGTATCTTTGAATGGGTCACCAACCGTGTCTCCAATGACTGCTGCTTTATGAGCGTCTGAACCTTTACCACCATAGTTTCCGTCTTCTATGTATTTTTTCGCGTTGTCCCACATTCCACCAGAATTAGCCATCAGTATAGCAAGCATGAAGCCGCTAAATATGCTTCCAGCTAGGTACCCAGCAAGAGCGCGAATACCGCAGATGAAGCCAACGGCTAAAGTGGCCGTAATTGACATTACAATTAGAGGAACCAACGCCTTCAGAGCAGCTTTTGTTGCGATGTCTACGCAAGACGCATAATCTGGTTTTACTCCCTCTTTACCCTCTTTCAGACCCGGAATTTCTCTGAATTGCCTTCTGATCTCCTCAATCATTATGGAAGAGTTCTTCGAAACAGCAAGCATACACATGGCTGAAAATAAACACGGAACAGTGATACCGATAAAAACTCCAAGCATAACTAACGGGTTCATTAGATCAAAACCAATCAGTTCGCCTGTTAGATCATTAACT
>DAOUSM010000143.1 GCA_030627225.1 Candidatus Bathyarchaeota archaeon
AAGATAAGGAGGATAAATGAAAAAGCTTAAACTTCAATAACCAAACCCTATCCCTTTTAACACCTTATCAACACAAATTATAGAAAACCTGTTTTCTGTAAAGCCCTTATTAAGGGAATGCTTTCGGAATCATCTCTACCTCAGTAACTGAAAAGAAAGCACTTCATAAGAACAAAAACGAAAAACGAAAAACTTTTCTCTATACAACGAAAACCCTAAGGGGGAATAGGGGGTCGATTTTTGGTTAAAATTTCACGAAAAAATTTGATTAAAATACGCATTAAAAATAGGCTATTTACCATGGTTAACAATCTCGCAAATGATTATGCGATCAACGACAGAGTTTAAGGCATTAGTGTTCAGCGGATATATGATTCTGGGAGGTTTCCAAATCGTAGTTTCCGTGCAATCCAACATCAACTAAAAAAATCAGTGCTGGTTATAGTACCATAAGAAAATTTTTTTATGGTACCATAAGTGAGGCTGAAATTGTCGGGCTAGACCGCGTTGTCAGAAAATTCGTGGATGCTTTTAACAAAATCTGCAGTTTAACAGAAGCCTCAAAAGAAGAGCTTGAGCGTTACCGTATAATTTTTCTCCGCAGCACGAATCTAGAAGTTGAAGTCAGCACTCGGAAGCTTCAGATAAAGTGGTTGAGGACCTTGAAGAGATATTCAACGCAGCCGCCAAGATCGCGAGGGGATAAGTAAAACACCAAAGAATCAACAAGAGAATGGTTAAGATATAAACTGTCTAGAAAGTTTTTAAATATGCTTGCTTATTAAATCATTGTGAGTTCTTATGAGAGTTGAAATTGGTAAATACATAGTTATCGACGACGAAATCTGTCATGGAAAACCCACTTTTAAGGGCACAAGGGTTCTAGTTAGCGATGTAATCGAACTTCTCGCCGCCGGCCTTTCCATCGAGGAAATTATAAGAGACTATTATCCCAGCTTAAACCAAGACATGATTAAAGAAGCATTAGATTGGGCTGCCAAAATTATAAGAGGCGAACACTACGTCAAACACGCTGAAGTTCCTGCTTGACGAAAACATCCCAAAGCTAGTCAAAAATTTTCTAGAATCCAAGGGTTATATAGTCGAGTATTCACCGAAAGGTGTATAAAAAAGGGAGTTAGCATCATTAGCCCTCAGCAAAGGATACATTTTGTTAACCAGAGATTACACTTCGCTAACACAATCTTATTTCCTCCAAAACAATTCCATGGCATAATCGTCCTTCACATCCACCCTCCAAAAGCTGAAAAACTGATTAAAGAAATGGAATCGTTACTAGCTAAAGTTAAGGATTATGAGGGTAAACTATTAATCATAAAGAACGGAGCACTTGAAATTATCGAAGATAGAAGTTAACACCAGAGATCGGTTTAAATTTTGTAAGAATTTCCTTAAGGAAACTGACGCATCCAAAGCTTATTGAGATAATGAAACATATGAAAGAGACAAGGGGTTCTATAATGAAAGAGACCGAAAAGGCGACGTCAAAAACATGCTACTAGACATAACCAAAATCAAATCCCTTGGATGGAAACCCAAACACAACAGCAAACAAGCAATAAAAAGACGGCAAGAACATTTACCCGAAAAAGATTTTAAAAAGTTGATTTAGCAAGTTTTTATAAATCCTCTCGTATATACATTTTAGAGATGAATACCGATGGGTAGAATAGTTATAGATCCCAAGGTTAGACACGGCAAGCCCGTGATAAAAGGTACCAGAGTCTCCGTAGATGTCATCTTAGGATCCTTAGCTGGCGGAATGTCCATAGATGAAGTTACTGAAGAATATGGAATCACAAGGGATGACGTCTTAGCGGCGATAGAGTACGCAGCTAAACTCATAGCAATGGAAGAAATAGAGGAGTATGCCTAACTTAAAGTTCCTTCTTGACGCAGATATGCCCAGGTCAAGCGCCAAGCTGATGAGAAGTTTAGGTTATGACATTGAAGACGTGAGAGACATAGGGCTGAGAAGCGCAAAAGACAAAGAAATAGTCAGATATGCCCTAGAAAACAAAAGAATAATAATCACAAGAAACATTGGTTTTGGAAGTACGCTTAGATACCCAAAACATCCTGGGGCAATGATCATCAGATTACCATACAACTTTACTCCAAGAGAAATAAACGGAAGATTGAAAAACTTCTTAACCTCCGTTAATGAAGACGAAATCAAAAACTCAATAATAATAGTTGAACTCACACGATACAGAAAGAGAACAATACAACAGAAGTAGTTAATTACAAACCACACAAAAGATAAAAGGAAAAAGCTTAAACTTCAATAACCAAACCCTTATCACTTTTAATACTTTATCAATACAAATTATAGAAACCCTGTTCTCCGTAAGGCTCTTTCTAACGGAACAATTTCGAAATCATCTGCCTCCTCCACAGCCTCACATAAAATCTTTAAAAGCCAAAACAACTCGGCTATCTCCTAGTCAGCCACATCCTTCTTCAACAACCTATAACACTATTCCAAAAAATGGGGAGTTAAGAATCACAAAACATCCAGAACTCAAGCCTGAACAGATCGAACTATATTACATCCAAATAGTGGACGAGTTAATCCTTTGAAACGGTACATATTCAAATACACACCAGAACTAACAAGAAGAGGAATCATCCACAGACCCACCGCAAGAGTTTATTTACAATCAAAGAAAGGCGAATGGTTCGCTTTCCTGCAGCAAACAAATAAAACACTCAACTGTATAACAATAATGTTTATAAAATTGTATTACAAAATATATACTAAAGTGTGAACAAAATGTCATCAACTTCAACACTTACAATACGCATACCACGAAAACTTAAAGAAAAAATGAAGAAACTCAACGCAGAATGGAGCAAAGAACTCAGAAACTTCATTGAACAAAGAGTTAAACACCTTGAGTTAATGAAGGCAATCGAAGAAACAGAGTCAAGAGCTGAGAAACGACGAGTAAAGGTGGATTCCACATTACTCATCAGGGAGGACAGAGAACGTTAACCTTAGTTTTAGACTCTAACATCCTCATAAAACTCGTTATAACCGAACCAGGCTCAAAACAAGCTAGAACATCAATAACAAACTTCCTAAGAAACGGCTACTCGCTATACACTGTTGACATAGCCCTAGCCGAAAGCCTGAACGCCATATGGAAACATATCAAAATACACAAAGACCTAAAAACAGAAGATGCGAAGTCCGCAGTTCAAGACCTGATAAAAATATATGATAAGCTAAACATCCTCACAACCC